>DATEDV010000265.1:0-10605 GCA_035281485.1 Candidatus Limnocylindria bacterium
GCGGTGAAGCGGCGGAGCCAGTCATCGGTGAGCGCGTCGCGCGCCGCGAAGCCCTCCGCGCTCAGGTCACCCAGGCGATGATCGTGAGCGTGGTTGCCCATGACCGTCCCGGCGACGGGCTCGAGCGCGAAACGGTCGTCGAGGAACGTCTTGACGGTCGCCTCGAGCAACGTGCCTACCATGACGGGAGCGCCAGTCTGTCATAGGGGAGAGGCACATGCCGCGCGCGAGCTATCCCGACTGCGAGAACTGCGAAGCGCCCTGCTGCCGCAGGCAGTTCATGGAGGACGACTCGGGATGGTTCACCCTCGCGGACGCACGGCCGATCTACCTCGAAGCAGGAACGGACATCAAGATCGTCGGCTGGCACAGGCAACGCGACGGACGGCAGCCGATGCTCGAGTGCCAGGCGTTCGACAAGAAGGGTCTGCGGTGCACGGTGTATGACTCACGGCCCGAGCACTGCCGGACGTACGACTGCCGCGACGACGATCCCGATGAGTGGCAGGCCCGCGCACACTGCGACCTCGCGCGTCACCGACGCATGACCGCGCTGCGCGCCAGGATGACGGTCTAGTTCGTCTTCGGCTTGTCGGCGGTCGCTGTGGTCGCGGCCGGCTTGTCGGCGTTGTTCGCCTCTTCGCGGAACGTCCGCACGCCCTTACCGAGCTGACCGAGAACGTCCGGCAGCTTCCCCGCTCCGAACACGATGAGCACGATCACGAGAACGAAGACGAGCTCCGGGCCCCCTAGGTTGAACGGCATTCGTCACTTCCCCGCGCGCCAGGGGCGCGCTTCTTTCTCCTGACTAGTGTACGCACGCGCGTCGAGGTTCAAGCGAACAGGCCAGCCAGAAGTGTCATGAACAGCGGAATGACGACCAGAAGGGCCAGCGCCGGCAGGTAACAGAGCGTCAGGATCACGGTCACTTTGCCTTCGACCTGCGAGGCCGACGCGAGTAGCCGCTCGCGGGTGGCACTTCGCAGCTCGTCCCGAAGATCCTCGAGCACGCCGACGGACCCGTGACCGAGCTCGCGCGAGCGATCGAGCCGCTCCGCGAGCTGGCACAGCGAGGGCAGGCCCGCCTCTTTCGCCTCGCGGATGAGCGAGACGTACAGCGGCGCCCCGAGCGTGTAGAGATGGACGACGCGGCCGAGCACTTCGTCGACAAGCGGCGCGCCGGTGCCGCGGCGCGACAGCACGATCACGGCGGAGTCTGGCGGGCGTCCGCACGACACGAGGGCGTGGGTCCGCTCGACGAACTCGGTCACGGCCCGCTCCGCATGCCGGCGACGTTGCGCCGCACGGCGCTCGACGACGAGCGACGGCACGATAAAGCCACCATACGCGGCGCCGACCACGACCAACGCGCCGATCGGCACGAACAGCGCGACGACGCATGCCAGCAGGGCGGACACCAGCGCCGCGACGATCTTCGCCGCGACGAGCTCCTCCGTCGTGATGGTCAGCCCGCTGGCGCGAAGCGTCGGGGGCGCGATGAGCTCCATCCGGCCGAGACGCGAGAGCATCCGTGACCTGCGCGGCTCGAGACGCTCGAGCTGCGCGAGCACACGTGACCGTGGCGCGGCCGCGACGATCAGCAGCGTCACGCATGCCGCGGCGGCGGCCGCTCCGAGGGCGATCAGGTGATATCTCGAACGATGTGTCGACTGAGCACGATGCCGGCCGTCTCGAGCACCGCCGCGAGCGGTATGAGCACGTAGCGACCCAGTGGGGTCGCGAGCGTCTCCGCCATGCCGGGCACCGTGACACAGACATACAGCGCCATGACGGGGACCAATGCGGCGAGCAACGCGATCTGCGCGCGAAGACCGGAGGTACGCGACCGAACTTCCTCTCGGAGCCGCCGCTCGACGACGAGTCGGTCGACCGTGCCGGCGACGAGCGTGGCGCATCGCGACGCCGGGAGCTGCTCGGAGATGCAGAGCGACAGCGCGTCCAGGCCGGGCGTGACCCGCGGATCGTGGTGCCGCGAGCGGACGGCACGCAGCGCCACATCGAGCGGCGCGCCGAGATCGAACGCCCTTATGGCCTCCGCGAACACGGTCTGCGGTGCGGATCTGGTCGAGTGTCGCAGCGCCTCCGGAAGGCTCGCGCCCGACCGCAGCGCCGCCAGCGTCAGCTGCAGCAGTGTCACCGTCTCGTCGTCCCGGGCGTCCTGTCGTCGAGTCGCCGCCACGCGCGCGAGGATCGATGGCGCGATCGCGCCGGCGAAGCCGACCGGCATCGCTCCGAGGCTACCGGCCATCACGACGCCGACGAGCGTGACGGCTGCCCGCAGAAGCTCCCAGGACACCATCGAGCGAGTCCAGCCGGCTTCCCGCAGTAGCGTGCGTTCGGGATGATCGAACGACCGCCAGATCCAAGCCCGCGAGCCGAGCGGAACGAGCAGCAGGCACATGACGGCCACGCTCATGGCGAGCGCGCCGGCGAGCACCAGACTCACGAGAGGCGCGCCGAGAGCCGATCGGGCAGCGGCTGTACCGAGGGATCTCCGGCCCGCCAGACCACGATCGGTCCGGCATCCTCGACCGCGGCGATCTCGCGGACACGACGGACACCGTTACCGCCCCGTGCGACGTGCACCACCAGGTCGAACGCCCTCGCGACGTAGCGCGCGATCGCGTCCGAGGCGACGTCGCCGGAGCGGGCCAAGAGAAGCTCGAGCCGATCGAGCGCACCGACCGCGGACGCGCCGTGCATCGTGGTGAGAGCGCCCTCGTGGCCGGTCGAGATGGCCTCGAGCAGGGCGGAAGCTTCGCGCGGTGAGCGGACCTCGCCCACGATGATCCGGTCGGGACGCATGCGCAGGGCATTCACGACCAGATCCGCGACGCCGATGCCTCCGTCCCTCCCCGGCACGCACTCCAGGTGCACGACGTGGTCGTGCGGCAGCACGAGCTCATTCGTGTCCTCTATCACCACCAACCGCTCCTCCGCCGGGATCTCGCCGGCGAGCGAGCGCAGCAGCGTGCTCTTTCCCGCCCCTGTCGAGCCGGCGACCAGCACGTTCCCGCGGGCGACGACGACCCGCGCGAGCAGTTCGGCCGCGGCCGACGCGAGCCCGCTCGCTTCCCAGGAAGGTGCGGGGCCGCGGAGCGTGAGAGAGACACGACGGAACTTGCGGATCGAGAGCGTCGGACCGCCGACGGGCGCGATCACCGCGTTGGCGCGACTACCGTCGCGCATCCTGGCGTCGACGAAGGGACGCTCCAGCGTGAGCTCTCGCCCGACACCGGCGGCGATCCGATGTGCCAGCTCGCTCACCTGCGCCGCGTCGCTGAAGCGAAGGTCGACGCGCTCGAGCCGGCCGGCGCGCTCGACGAATACGTTAGCGGGCCCATTCACGAGTACATCGGTGACGTCCTCGTCGTCGAGGAGCGGCTGTAGCGCGCCGAAACCGAAGAGCTCAGCGCACAACGCTTCGACCTGCTCGGCCGTGACCTCTCGGGGGAGCGCGGCGCGAACGCGATCGCGCAGTGTGAGCCGCCGAGCCGGATCGGCGTACAGGGCGAGCATCGCGCTGGGATCCAGACCGGACGCGACCTCGGCACGCACCCGCGCGACCAGTGCGGCGTCGATCAAGCGATCCGGCGAATGAGCGCGTCGATCGCCCGCAGGGTCGGCGCGCGGGTCGCGAACTGGTCGTCGGCGAGGTACGCGTCTTGGGGGATCGCGCCGAGCAGAGGGATACCCGCGCGCTCGGCGATGAGCGCCGCGTCGGCATCGGCCGCCCCGGTCACGACCAGACCTGCCGGGCATGGCGCGTCTCGGATCAGGGAACGTGCGCAGAAGAGCGCCTGCAGCTGCGACGCTCGATGACCGGCAACGATGCACAGCCGATCGATGCGCGACACGAGCATCGCGTCCAGCGCTTCTGCTCCGCTCCCCAGATCGATGACGACCGGCGAGTCGCCGCCGATCGTGTCGATGACGTCGAGGGCGCGAGCCACATCGAGGCGGCCACGCAGCTCAGGCGCGCCCGGGACGAATGGGATCGCCGCCCACCGCGACACCAGAGCACGTTCCCGTCCCGGCTGCACGAGCGCATCCGCGATCGTCGCGGCCTCGATACCCGCGCGCAGCGCCAGCGACGGTGCCCACCGATCGAGATCGATGAGGAGCGCCGCGCGTCCTGCCGCGGCGGAGCGGTGCGCGATCAATGCGGCGGTGGTACTGGCACCGACACCGCCGACGAGCGACCAGAGCGCGATGCGCCGGCGAGCGGGCAACGCGGCGGGACGCGTCGGTGTGAGCGACTCCACCGGGTCGGCCCTGCCGGTCGCCTCCCGCATCATCGCGAGCGCGAGATCAGCGATCGGGCTGGCATCGAGCCAGGCGCGAATGCGACTCACGCGAATGCCCAACGCTCGAGCTCTCCGGCGCTGACATAGGACCACCGAGGCGCATGCCGCTGCAGGGCGGTCCGGTCGAACACGATCGGCCGCACGGGAACGTGGCGACGCACGCCGCGGAGCGAAGCGAGCGAGCACCAGATGACGCGACGCCAGGCCAGCACCTCGTCCTCTTCACGCAGCAGCCTGCGGCACGAGGTGCGTGCCGCCTGCGAAGACCTGAAGAACGGCGGACGGCGGCGGGACAGGACCGAGAGCGCTTGGCCGAGAGGCACCGACCGCACGTCGACGATGTCGAGCGTCGGGGTCGTATCCGCGAGCGGCGTCAGATCGAGCACCAGGGACGCGCGCTGGCCCACTGCGGGAGCTGGGACATCGTCGCAGCGCGTGGCGCGCACGCCGGCGAGCGCGAGATCGCGGCGCACGTCCTCGAACGGCCGGCCCGTCTCGAGATAGATCACGCCCGCGGCGCGCGTCAGCCTGCCGCCGTCCAGACGCGCCAGACGAGCGTCGAAACCCGCTCGAGTCACAGCCTCGAGCCGCACGCGGGTCTCCACGTCACCGTGACGAGCTGAACGCCAGCACGAAGGTGCTCGTCGCGATCCGGTCGGCGAACCGTATCTCGTCGGCTGGCGAGATAGCGATGATCACGCTGCCGATGCGTTCGGCACCGAATGCGTTCTCGAGCGCGCCGGCGCCGTACGGGGCACCGGACTCCGTCCGCACGTCGAGCACCAGCGCGTCGGTCGCGAGCAGCTCCACCGTCCGGCCGGCCGGGGCGCGTCCGATGAGCGGGACGGCGAGCACGTCGATGCGGACTCCCGGCGCGATCGCACCGCCGACGGCACTGGCGGCGACGACGGGGATCGCGATGGCACGCTCGCCGGGACTGAGCGACAGCCCGGTCTGGAAGACCGGCGCTTCATCGGCGAGCGCGTGCCCGACGAACGCCTGCCCCCGCCACAGCGGCGCGAGCGGGATCCGTCCGATGACGTCAGCAGCGTCGGCCAACGCGCCTGGCGGCAGCGCCTCCGGCGGCACGGATCGCACCTCGACATCCAGCGCCGTGAGCGCGCGTGTCGCCGGTATGTCATGCGCCGCGACGACGACGGGCACCCGCTGAGCGCCGATGAAATAGAGCGCTCCTGCGATCCCGCCGGCGATCAGTGCGACGACCAGGAGAGATCTGCGTGCGATCAATCGACGAGGGCCGGCGACCGTACGGTGATCGCGATCTCGGTCTCGAGACGCTCCGACGGGGTCGTCGCGGTGAACAGCTCGAAACGCAGGATCCACGGCACATTCGCATCCGGCATCCGGATCCACCGCCCGATGAACGATCCGTCGCCTTCAGTGCGCTCACTGGCGTCCGGCGCCGCCGACAGCAGCCGCCACGAGCGAAGTGGCACCGCACGGCCATTCGCCAGAGCGCGTGGCCAGAACTCGACCGCGCGTCCTCGGAGCACCTCTGCCGTTGACAGCAGCGGTCCGTCCGGGGCAAGCGCTACCCCCGCGCGGTAGGCCGGTCGGGACGGAACGACGGTGCGCGCGGGTCGCGGGGATGGGGCCGCAGTAACGAAAGGCCGTGACGTGCCCGTGCCGACCGTCGGCGCCGCCGTCGGGCTGGACGGAGCGGTCGCCGGGGTCGGTGCCGGCGAATGTGAGGGTCCGGACAGGCGCCGGCTCTCGGAGTCGTCTTGAAAGAAGACGATGCTGACCGGGTGATAGCCGCTGCCCGTGAGGATGAAATTCTCGTAATACGTTCCTGCGAGCGCACGTCCGTCGCCGAGTGCGCCGCGACCGTTGAACGCAAGGCCGTCGAATACGCTGGCCGCACCGCTCTCGACCGTGTCGACGACCCGCGCATAGGTCCCCGTCGACTCATGGACGGTGCTCGTCGAATACGTCGTGGTCAGTCCGCGGGTCTCGATCACGCTTCCGACGTAGGTCTCGGTCACGTAATAGAGGCCTGGCGGCACGACGAAGGCGAGCGGGTCCTGCGGTGGTCCGTCGGGCGGAGCGATCGATCGATCTCCCTCGAAGGGATCCCGCGCGTAGGCGTATGCCGGCGTCAGCAGGGAGAGGATGAGGACGATCTGCGCGACGTGGGTCCTCATCTCGGTGAGCTCGCCGATCGGATCGTCAGGGTCGTGACGGCCGGCATGAGGAGGATCGCGAGGCCGGGGGTCTTCACGGGCACCGCGGCGAGGAGACGGACCGTCGGTCGCTCATAGCGCGCACCGGTCCTCGGGTCGATGACCGGCGCGACCGGGAACGCCGCGATCTCTGCCGACGCGGCGACGTCCGATGCGCTCACGGCCAGAGAGTTCGACGTCGCGAGCAGATTGCGCGCGAAGTACTCGCGCGCGGTCTCGACCGCATCGGGCGCGAGCCGCAGGATGCCTGAGCGGACCAGCTCCGCCTGATCCTGATCGCCGACGGCGACGATCGTCGCGAGGTCCGCTGCCGCGCCCGCGCGATACGCGACGCCACGCAGAATGGCCATCTCGAGCACGCCGATGACCACGACGAGCAGGAGCGGAAGCATGACCAGCGTCGTCAGCACGGCGGATCCGCCCTCGTCGCGCGTCACCGGTTCAGCTCACCACGTGCGACGGCTGTGGATCGGACGGCCACCGCCGTGGAGAGGACGAAAGGGATCGCGACGATCTCGGACGTCCGAAGCGAGACGCGGACCGGCTCACGCCAGCCGACGTGTGCCGGATCGATCTCGACGGTAACGCGCGACGGCTCGATCCCGACCAGCCGCAGTTGATCGCTGATGTAGCGGCGCAGCTCCGGCGCGTCTCCACCGAGCTCGCCCGCGTAGCGCGCGGCCTGCATCGCCACGCCGTCCTGCGCCAGCCATCGCTGCGTCAGCCAGCCGAATTCCAGGATGGCGAACAGGAGTGGGACGAGGATGACGACCATGAGCGTCGTCTCGAGCGTGGCCATCCCGCGCTCGTCGGCGGCCCAGGGCGTCATCGCACTGTCTGCAGCTGCGAAACGAGCGCCTGCAGGCGGGCGACGAGCCCGTTGTTCCACGCGGACACGCCAACGACGAGCGTGCCGAGGATGACGGCCGCGCCAAGGACGTACTCGATGGTCGCGAGACCCGCGTGCTCGTCGCGAAAACGGCGAAGACCGCGCATGGTGTACCTCCCGACGCTGTCGTCGGGAGGTTCGTTCTAGATCAGCGCCTGCGCGATGACCGCCGGGATCGGTACGGCAGTACTAGCGCCGGCCCAGCGCCTTCTCCGCCTTGCGCGCGTCCTTCACGCCGAAGGCGAGCGTCACGTTGCCGCGACCGGGCGCAAGCACGTACTCCGACGCGATGTTCACCTTCGCCTTGGCGAGCTTTGAGGTGACGCGCGCGAGCGCACCGGGCTTGTCCGTGAGGCGCACTTCGACCGCCTTGCGCTCCGTGGCACGCAGACCCGCCTTCTTCAACGCACGGCGCGCCTTCGCCGCGTCCTTGTCCTTCACGACGAATCCGACAGTGCCGGTGCCGCCGCCGGTGGTCGCCGCGGTGCCCCAGAGATTCACGCCGCCGTCCGCGAGCGCCTGCGCCGCCGCCGCCAGCGAGCCGGGTCGGTCCTTGAGCTTCACGATGAATTCAGTCGCCATATACGTCCTCCCCCTTTGCGCTTTGACGATTCTGGAACTTGCGTCAATGCGGTGGGCTGAATAGTGTGCGCCGCGGTGTCCGAGCGCGGACAGCTGGGGGAGGCGAGGGAGCTCGCGTACGACCGTACGTACGCGCGGCGGCAGGCGCTCGGGCGCATCCTCCGCCCACGCGCCGACGCGATCCAGGACAGCACGCTCGGTCATGCGTACCGCGCCACGAACTTCCTCGGGCTGGGCGCGGTCGGGGCAAAACGATGGGCGGCGATCAGCGGTCCGGCGATGCCCATCTGTCTCGCTGCGCTCGAAGCCGGAGACGCCGAGCGGATCATGTTGCTCGACAAGGCCGGGGCGCACTTCCAGCAGCTCCGCGCCGCCGGGTTCCAACGCTTCGCGATCAAGCCGCTCACCAGCCTCGGGTTCCGCCTTGCGCTGCGCGAGGTGAAGGCGCATTCCATGGCCGAGGGTTTCGATCCGGAGGAGCTCGAGGACGAGCTGCGCGTGTTCCAGCGCGCGTTCGAGGCGCGGATCATCTACCGCGGCTGAGCTCCGCCTCAACTTTGCGATGGGCATGGCCCTCGGTGGAGAGGGCCTAGCGCGAGGGGTGGGAGTAGGAAGCGAGTGCTTCTTCAACGCTGCTCGCCGCGGAAGTGCGCGGTGGCACACCCCCTACTTTCGGGGGGGTCAGTACCACCACAAGTCCTAGCGATCGACTTAAGCACCAGCCCAGGCAGCGGCCCTCGAGGTGAGGGCCGTCGCGGTGAGGGGTGGGGATGGTATTGGCGGCTGTCAGGCGGTGACGGCGCGGGTGCGGGCCGAACGGATCGCGCCGAGGAGCGCGTCGGCCGGAGCATCCTTGGCCACGCAGGCAAGCGCTCCCGCGGCGAGCGCCGACGCGCACGTGTCGACGTCGAGCGTGTAGAAGACGACCTTGATATCGGGCGCCGCCTGCGCCAACGTCCGCGCGATCTGCAGACCGTCGATCTCCGGCATGCTCCGGTCGAGCACGAGCACGTCGGGCTCGAGCTCGAGGCAGAGGTCGACGCAGCGCAGCGGCTCTTTCACCACGCCGATGCACTCGAGATCGGCCTCGGCGTTCAGCAAGTAGCGCAGGTTCTCGCGGATCGAGGGATGGTCATCCGCTACGAGCACGCGTAGCTTCGCTACTCGCGTGTCCATGTGCTTCCCCTTGGTGCGTCGGTGAGGACCACGACGCGCGTGTCCGGAAGCTCCGTCGCGATCACACGCGCGACGGCTGCGCCGCCAAATGCCGCCATGTCCTCGTCGAGCAACGCGATGTCCGGTCGAAGGAGCCGCAGCATGCCCAGCGCGTCGTCGCCGTCTTCGACGACGCCGACGACGTCGATGTCGGGCTGATCCACGAGCAGGGCTTGCAGGGCGCGCCGCGAGCGGCTGCCATCGTCCGAGAGGACGACGCGGATCCGACCGCCCAACGCGTGGGCCGCGTCCTGCTCACCCACCACCGCCGTTGTACACGGCGATCGACGGTGCCCACAGTCCCACTTTCGTTGGGTACAACGCCAGGTAAACGAGGCTGGCGGGGGTGGGCGCGGAGAGCCCACCTGTTGGACGGCTCCCGTACGGCGAGGTGGTCGCTGCTAGCGGGCCCGCGCGATCGCCGCGCGGATCTCCTCCGCATCGGTGAACTCGCCCCGCTCGATGTACCGGATGACGCCCTGCGCGTCGATGAAGAACGTCTGCGGCAATCCGGTCACCACGCCGTAGCGGCGGGTCGTCTGCCCATCCAGGTCCAGGATGGGCTCGAGGCGATCCAGCGCGAGCTGGTCGAAGAACGAGCGCGCCCGCGCGCCGTCTTCCTGCAGGTCGATCGCGAGGAACACCGCGTCACTGCCGCGGGCGACGCTGTTGAGCAGCGGCATCTCGGTGCGGCAGGGCTTGCACCAGGTCGCCCAGAAGTTCATGACGACGATCTTGCCGCGCAGGCTCGCGAGAGTCCGCGTGGATCCGTCGGGCGCATGCCACTCGAAGTCCGGCGCCGTCGCTCCGACGCGGCCGGCCATGTCTGGACCGTCGATCTGGCGGCTGATCACGCCCATCCGTGTTGGCCCGGTCGCCGTGTCGTCGCGCGTGAGCGACGGCCAGATCAGCGCCGCGAGCGACGCGAGCGCGATCGCGCCGACCACGATCGCCGTGACGATCCGCGGCATGCGCGGGCGGTAGTCCTCCAACGCGCTCTCGCTCACGTGGCCTCCGGGGCTTTGACCTTCGCCTGCGGCTCCGGCTTTCTGGAGCGGCCTTCGCCGCTCCATCAGTGACCTTCGCTGCGGCTCCGGCTTTCTGGAGCGGCCTTCGCCGCGCCATCAGTAGCGTACGTCGCAGTTGGCCCGCATCACGGGATCCGCATGGCAGACTCGCGACGATGCGGGAAGCCGGTCCGTACATCGAGCTGTTCCGACGGTACGTCGCACCGGAGTGGCGGCGGACGGCGCTGCTCGCGGTCCTGCTCTTCGCGAGCATCGCGCTCCAGCTGGCCGGACCGCAGCTCCTGCGCTTCTTCATCGACAGCGCGATCGCCGGGGCCGCGGTCGAGACACTCGCGGCCGTCGCGCTCGCGTTCGCCGCC
>DATEDV010000266.1:0-5557 GCA_035281485.1 Candidatus Limnocylindria bacterium
GTCGCCTGCCGCGAGCGACGTCTCGCGCAGCGCGCGGACGATCTTCACGCGTGTCGGATCGCAGAGCGCCTCGAGGAGCTCTTTCATCCGGCGCTCGTTGGGTGGCGTGAGCAGACTCTCCTTCGCGGTCTTCACCGCTGCCGGGTCGAGAGGTCGCTCGGGTACGCCGTCTTGCATGCTCGGCCCCCTGACGTATTGGAGTCCGCATGTACGTGATGCATATGGTGTGCCGCCGACTGTGGACGCTTACGGCGCACGTAGGCGTCGCGAACCGCGCCTCACATCCGGAAGACCCCGTAGCTCGGCGGCGGGACGGCGACGTGGCGCGCGGTCGCGATGCCCAGCGCCAGCGTGGCGCGCGTGTCGGCCGGGTCGATGATCCCGTCGTCCCAGAGGCGCGCGGTCGAGTAGTACGGAGACCCCTGGGACTCGTACTGCTCGCGGATCCGCGCCTTGAACTGCTCCCGCTCGGAGTCGTCGCCGAAGGTGCCGACCATCGACAGGACCGTCGCGGCCTGATCGCCGCCCATCACGCTGATGCGCGCGTTCGGCCACATCCAGAGCTGGCGCGGCTGGTAGGCGCGACCGCACATCCCGTAATTCCCCGCGCCGAAGCTCCCGCCGATGATGACCGTGAACTTCGGCACGACGCTGCACGCGACGGCCGTCACCATCTTGGCGCCATCCCTGGCGATGCCGCCGGCCTCGTACTCCTTTCCGACCATGAAGCCCGAGATGTTCTGCAGGAATACCAGTGGGATGCCGCGTTGATTGCAGAGCTGGATGAAGTGCGCGGCCTTCAGCGACGACTCGCTGAAGAGGACGCCGTTGTTCGCGACGATCCCCACCCTGAGGCCCTCGATGCGAGCGAAACCGGTGACGATGGTCGTTCCGTACAGCGCTTTGAACTCATGGAAACGAGATCCGTCGACGAGCCGCGCGATGACCTCATGGACGTCGTACTGCGTTCGGATGTCGCGCGGGATGATGGCGTAGAGATCGCGCGGGTCGTACGCCGGTGGCTCGGGGTCCGCGCGGTCGGCGCCCCAGAGGATGGGGCGGTCGAGCTGCGCGACCATGTCCCGCACGAGGTCGATGGCGTGCCGGTCATCGAGCGCCAGGTGGTCGGCCACGCCTGAGATGCGCGTGTGCACATCGGCACCGCCGAGCTCCTCGGGTGTCACCTCGACCCCCGTTGCCGCCTTCACCAGAGGCGGACCGCCGATGAAGATCGTGCCCTGACCCTTCACGATCACGGTCTCGTCGCTCATCGCCGGCACGTACGCGCCCCCGGCCGTGCACGATCCCATCACCGCCGCGAGCTGTGGGATCTTCAGCGCCGACAGCCGCGCCTGGTTGTAGAAGATCCGGCCGAAGTGGTCCCGGTCCGGGAAGACCTCGTCCTGCCGGGGGAGGAACGCCCCACCGGAGTCCACGAGGTAGATGCATGGCAGGTGGTTCTCGAGGGCGATCTCCTGCGCGCGTAGATGCTTCTTCACCGTGAGCGGGTAATAGGAACCGCCCTTCACCGTGGCGTCGTTCGCGACGATCACGCACTCCGTCCCGCTGACGCGTCCGATGCCCGTGATGATCCCCGCACCCGGCGCCTCGTCGTCGTACATCCCGTGGGCGGCAAGCGCTCCGATCTCCAGGAACGGCGTGCCGGCGTCGAGCAGCGACTCGACACGTTGGCGCGGGAGCAGCTTGCCCGCGGCGAGGTGACGGTCACGTGCACGTGCCGGTCCGCCCTGGCGGACCTTCGCGAGCTTCGCGCGCAGCTCGTCCACGAGCGTGGTCATCGAGTCCCGGTTCGCCTTCGCCTCGGCCGAGGCCGCGTCGACCGCCGTCGTGAGAAGTGTCATTTCGGCGGCGATGCTAGGTCGGGCCGCCGGGTACTGCTCCGGGCGGATCAATACGGCTGCAGTGGGCCGGTCGGGGGATGTCGCGGGGGCGGGCCGTCCTCTTGAATGGCGTCACCACCTCGCGGATCTGGGAGGGACCACTCTGCTTCAAGCGCTGGCCTACCGCGACTTCCGTCTGTTCTGGGCTGGGCTCACCGTCTCGAGCATCGGCGCCTGGATGCAGGTCTTCGCCCTCGGTCTCCTGCTGGTCCAGCTCGCGCAGCGCGACGGGGACATCGCCCTCGCTCCGTTCTACCTCGGTCTCACCGGTCTCGCGCGCGCCGTGCCCGGCCTCGCGCTCACGCTCATCGCCGGAGCCGTCGCCGACCGCACCGATCGCCGCCGCCTGCTGCTGCTCACGCAGGGGGTCATGTCGGTGAACGCATCGCTGCTCGCCCTCGCGACGATCGCCGGCGTCGTCAACCTCTGGGACGTCATGCTCGCCGCCGCGGTCCAGTCAGCCGCGTTCGCGTTCGACGCGCCCGGCCGCCACTCGATGCTGCCGCGGATCGTCCCGCCGACGGCGCTCTCGAGCGCGATCGGTCTCCAGTCGGCCGCGTTCAACAGCGCGCAGGTCATCGGTCCGCTCCTCGCGGGGATCCTGTACTTCCCGCTGGGCATCGGCGGTCTGCTCATCGCCAACGCCGTGAGCTTCTCCGTGATCCTCGTCGCGCTCGTTCTCATGAAGCCGATCCCGCGCGTCGGCACGCCGACGCATTCCGTCTTCGGCAGCGTCGCGGACGGCATGCGGTATCTGAAGCGCAACGTACGCGCGACGTGGCTGCTCGCGCTCACCGCGACCGCGCTGTTCGCGACGGGCTCCTTCACCGCGCTCCTTCCGGCGGTCGCGCAGGAGCAGACCTACCGCGGAATGAGCTGGCTCTCCCTGCTGCTCGCCGCGTGCGGCCTCGGTGCGCTCACGGGGTCATTCCTTCTCATGCGGCTCGGACGCTCGCGTCACGTCGGGCGCATCTACGCGGGGGCGACCATCTTCAACGGGCTGGCCATCGTCTTCTTCGCGCTCTCGCTACGGCCCGGCTTCGCGCTTGCGACCGCGTTCGCCGCGGGACTTGCGGCGACGCTCATGGCAGGCCTCGCGAACGGCATGCTGCAGAGCACGATCACCGACGAGTATCGCGGCCGAGTGATGAGCTTCTTCTCCTTCCAGTTCATCGCGCTGACGCCCGCGGGGCAGCTGGTCCTCGGAGCGCTCGGGACGTCGCTCGGCATACACGCCGCGCTCATCGCCGCCGGTGCGGTCGCGTTCGTCGTCGGTCTCTTCGGGGCGATCCGGGTGCACGTCGTGCGCGATTGGAAGCCCGTGCGCGAGCCCGCGCAGCCGGCCCTGCAGCCGGCCGGCCTCACGCCGAACATCACGTTGGGCGAGGCGTCCGCGCTCAAATAGCCGGTACGCTTCGCGCATCGACGATCCACGCATCCGCGAGGCGCTCGATCGAAGCTTCCTCGCGCGTCTGCCGCGCACCGCCCTCACGGCCCTGATGGACGGCGCGACGACGGAGGAGATCCCGGCCGGGGCGCTCACATACCGACCCGGCGCCGCCGATCCGCGCGTGGCACTGGTCATCAGCGGTCTGTTCCGCGTGTACTACGAGGCGTCCGACGGACGGCAGGTCACGGTCCGCTACGCGCGACCCGGCGATGTGCTCGGCGTGGTGGCCGCGGCGGGGGGTCCCGCCGCCCCCGTGCACACGCAGGCCCTGACCGATTCGACCCGCGTGGTGATGGACCTGGCGAAGCTGCGCTCCCTCGCCCAGCGCGACCCGGACGTCGCATGGGGCATGGTCGAGGAGCTTTCGCGCATGGTCTTCTCGCTCTGGCACGAGCTCGCCGACACCGCGTTCGCGTCGGTGCCGCAGCGCGTCGCCCGGCACCTGCTCGAGATCGCGGCGACGCAGCAGGAGTCCGGGGCGCCGCTCGTGGCGCGGGTGAGCCAGCAGGAGCTCGCGGACCTCGCGGGTTCGGTGCGTGAGGTCGTCGCGCGCGCGCTTCGCGAGCTGAAGACCGAGGGTATCGTGCGCATCACTCGATCGCGGATCACCGTGGTGGATCCGTCTCGATTGGCGGAGCGCGCCTGGTCGAGGTGACCTAGGTCACTGACCGCGCGAGCCGCTCGGAGCAGACTGACAGCACCCAGGAGGGCCTCTGCTCGACGCGCTGCGTTCCCGCGACTTCCGCCTCCTCATCGCCGGGCTGATCGTCTCGAACATCGGCGGATGGATGCAGATCTTCGCGCTGGGCATCCTCGTCGTCCAGATCGCCGAGCGCGAAGGGGCTCCCGAGCTCGCTCCTTTCTACCTGGGTCTCATGGGCCTCGCGCGGGCGGTGCCGGGGATGGCGCTGACGCTCGTCGCGGGAGCCGTCGCGGACCGTGTCGATCGACGCCGTCTCCTGATCGTCACGCAGTCGGTCATGGCGCTGAGCACCGCGGCGCTCGCTCTGGCCGCGTTCGCGGACGTCGTCTCGATCCCGATCGTCCTCGCCGCCTCGGCCGTCCATTCCGCGGCGTTCGCCTTCGACAACCCCGCGCGGCAGTCCCTCGTCCCGCGCCTCGTTCCGCTGCCGGTACTCCCGAGCGCGATCGGCATGCAGTCGGCCGCGTTCAACGGCGCGTCGATCGTGGGGCCGCTGATCGCTGGACTGCTGTACATCCCGATCGGGATCCCCGCGCTGCTCGCCGTGAACGCGGCCAGCTTCGCGGTGATCATCGGCGCGCTCGTGCTCATGCGGCCGGTCCCGCCGGTCCACGCGCGCGGCGCGTCGCTGCTCGCGAGCGTCGCGCTCGGCGCGCGCTATGTGCGCAAGAATCCGACGCTCATCTGGATCCTCGTCGTGTCGGGCACGGTCTTCTCCACGGTCGGCCCGATGGGCGCGCTCTTGCCCGCGCTGGCAGGCGAAGCGCTCTACAACGGCATGAGCTGGCTCTCGCTGCTGCTGACCGCGCTGGGGCTCGGCGCGTTCACGGGCTCGATGTTCGTCATGAACGTCGGCCGTGTCCGCCGACTCGGTCGCATGTTCGTCGCCGGGGCGGTGGTGAACGGTATGGGGCTCGTCGCCTTCTCCGTCACGTACGAGCCGCTCGTGTCGCTCGTGCTCGCGTTCGTCATCGGCCTCAGCGGCACGCTCATGGCCGGGATGGGGAACAACATCCTGCAGGCCACGACCGCCGATGCGTATCGCGGCCGCGTCATGAGCCTGTGGGGCATCCTCTTCATCGGCATCATGCCGATCGGTCAGCTATTGCTCGGCGTGCTCGGATCGCTGCTCGGGATACACACCTCGCTCTTCGTCGGCGGCGCGGTCGCGCTGGCTGCCGGCGTCTACGTCGGGCGCCGAGTTCCCGCGGTCGTGAACTGGCGCGCGCCGTCGCGGCGGAGGGTCGAGGCGGTCGAGCCCGTTCTCGCCCCGGTGGCGGGAGTGACGACGCTCAAATAGCGCCTAGTCCGGTAGGGCGGAGGCGGCAGCGCCGAGCGCGGCGGACGCCGCGGCGATCAGGAACGTCGGCTGCACCGAGCGCAGCACGGTCGCCGCGTCAGCCGAGCTCGGGCCGGCGGTCGCGATGATCGCCGCCGCGGCCGCTGAGCCGATCGCGAAGCCGAGGTAGCGCGACGTGCCCGAGACGGCGTTCGCCGTACCGC
>DATEDV010000267.1:0-2713 GCA_035281485.1 Candidatus Limnocylindria bacterium
CGACGCCGACGCGGTGCACAGCAAGAGTGTCGTGGAACTGGAGGTGGACCGCGACGACTACCGCGAAGCCGCGCACGACTTCGCCGACGAGATAGGGGGACTTCGAGCCGACCTCGCGGAGGCCAGACGCGCACTGCAAGAGACCGCCCAGGCATGGGACGCCGCGCTTGAAGCCGGCATGGCACTGGAAGCCGAGCGGGACGAGGCGCGCGAGACTTCGGCTCAACACGAGGCCGACTGCGCCGCCGCGGAAGAGCTCGTGCACCAACTGGAATGCGAGCGCGACGCAGCCCGTGCTGACGCCGAGCAGGCCCGCACCCAGCTCAGTGAGGCGAACGTCCGCGTGAAGAACCTCGTCGATGCCGTCGACACGCTGGAGCGACTCGTCGGCATGGACGCAGCGGACTACCACGACACGCCCGAGAAGGCCCTCCAACGCCTCCTCACCGAAGCCGAGGAGCGCGGTGCAGCGAAGGCACTGGAGGAACTACAGCGGTGGCACGCGGCTCACGACGACGCGTCGTGGCGACGCGTACAAGGGGAGATTGAGATACGAGTAGCCAACCTCCGCCGCCCACCCACCACGGACACCCCGGACGCATGAGCCCGTACCGACCGCTGCCGATCGCGAAGACGTCGGCGCTCGCTGTGTGCGCGTGGTGCAAGCACGCGAACGTGCAGCCGCATCGCGTTACGACCTGCTCGGCACGGAGGCGCGTCGAGATCGATCCCGTCGCCGGGCGCACCGTCGTCGACGCGTCGCGCGACTGCTACATCGTGCGCTCGGTGCTGCGCGAGAAGGGCGAGAGCGGCTGCCCGGACTACGCGCCCTCGCTCGTGACGCGTCTGCTGCGTCTCGCGGGGTGGCGTCGGTGATTGTCACGTACGCGTGCCCTGAATGCGCACGAGATCGGCGCGTGATTCAGTCGTCGCCCGGCACCCGAATCACGCTGTGCTCGTGCGGCGCGCTCATGGGCCGCGTGCTGTTCCGCGACGAGCCGCGCGTCGAGTACCAGGCGGGCGAGGTGCTGCGCTGCGCACGATCGGAGCGGTTCGCGTGATCGCCGTCGGGCCCGCGCTCGTCCCGAGCGTCTCCGCATCACAGATCGAAACGTGGCGCACGTGCCAGCGCAAGTGGGCATACTCGCGGATCAGACCGCGGCGCGAGGACAATCGATTCGCCGCGTTCGGCACGCGCGTGCACAAGCTGCTCGAACGCTGGCACACGCACCGCGAGGTGCCGCCCTCGAACACACCCGAGGGTCGATGCGCGCTCGCGTTGCTCGCCGAGATCGGGCAGGCAGGAGCGCCCGGCATCGTGGTCGAGCACGCGATGCGCCTGCTGTTCGACGGCACGACGATGTACCTGATCGCGTGCTTCGAGCTCGCGAACGGCTGGCAAGCATCCGTCGAAGGCACGACGATCGTCGGTTGGGGCGACGACGCTGACGCGGCAGGGCGCGACGCCGCGACAAAAGCGATCGCGCTGCTCGGGCCCGCGTTCGTGTACTACACGGGCCGCATCGATCTGATCGACGGGTACAAGCCCGGCGAGATCGTGCGCGTGAGCGACTACAAGACGTGCGGCGACCTCGTGCGCGCCGACGAGATGGCGGGCGTGTTCGAAGAGAACCCGCAGCGAATCCTGTACAGCGCGTACGGGCGCGCGCTGTTCCGCGTGCCGTCGACGATCTCGCGTTGGCTGTACGTCGAGCGCGCCACGAAGACGCGAGAGCGACCGAAGTACGATCTCGTCGAGATGGTCGAGGGCGCGAACACGATGGATCGCTTTTCACGGTTGCATCGTACGGACGGGCTTGCTATCGTACGTGCGCACGGTCGGCACCCGACCGAATTTCCCCGGACGATCGCAAATTGCCACAAGTACGGGGCACCATGCGAGCACCTCGCGGAGTGCTGGGCGTCGATGACGGCGCTCGAACAAGCCGCGGCAACAATGGAAAGTAGGAGAGACAGAATGAGCAACGGACCCGACATCATGAGTGCGATCGCGGCCTCGCTTCAGGGCGCGCCCAACGGCCAGAACGCGCCGGCGATGCCCGCGTTCGCGCCCCCGGTGCAGCAGTACGCACCGCCGCCGCCCGCTGACCCGACCGCGGGATGGGACGATCAGGCGAAGCAAGCGCTCGGCGAGCTGCAGGCGGCCGCGGTCGGCCAACGGCCGTACACGTTCGATCAGTTCGCGACGCATCTCGAACAGCACGGTCGCGGGTACGTCGTCGCGTACGCGCGCTCGCTGCTGCCCGCGCCCGTCGTGACGCAGGCGAGCGCGCCCGTCGTGACGCAGGCGAGCGCGCCTCCGATGCCCGTCGCCGGTGCGCCTGCGCCCGGCCCCGCGCCGAAGCGCGAGAAGTCGTACAAGCGTGCGCAGGTCGAGACGATGCTTCGCGCTGCTCTCGGCACGCCCGCGCCCGCGGACGCGGCAACGTTCGAGGCGATCATCGGGCGGATGCTCGGGTGACGACGCCAGCGGACCCGCCCGCGTGCACGCACCGACGCATCACGCAACGATGCTTCGAGTGCGAGCCCACGGAGCGCGACGCGTTCGGCCGCGACGCGTTCGGCATGGTCGCCGATGGCGACGACTGGCCCGAGCGACAAGCCGAGGCCGACTCCGCGGCATGGACCGCGTATCAGGCCGAGTGCACGCGCACCGTCGAGCGCGCGCGTGCACTCGGTCTCACCGGCGACG
>DATEDV010000268.1:0-5412 GCA_035281485.1 Candidatus Limnocylindria bacterium
CTGCGCGAGATCCAGGAGGGCCAGACGCTCTACGCCGAGAAGGTGCAGCCGGGGGAGCCGAAGATCATGAGCCACCGCGGCAGCGACGTCCTATGACCCAAGACCTCTCCGCGCGACTGCGCCGCGTCGAGCAGCAGATCCGCGCGTTCAAGGAGCTGCATCAGAGCGAGCTGCAGCTGATCCTCGATGAGCTCAGCGACATCGCGAAGCAGGTCGATGACGAGACCGCGGCCGAAAGACCTGCCGCGAATGTAACGACCGACGACGCGGATCCGGCGGCGGCGTCGCCCAAGCGCGCGAAGTGGCTCGCTGAACAGGAGCGGAAGTCCGCGCCGAAGTCACGGCGCGAGCTGCTGTTCGGAGACCGCGAAGAGAACGCTTAACGAGCCAGCTTGGCTGATGGACGATCAGCCGACCACGCGGATCAGACGCGTTTCTATCCCTCGCGCGCGGGTTCCCTTCGTGCCCGCTGCGGCCTCACAGTTCGCACTGGATGAGGAAGGGTCTGGCCGCGGCGTGTCTTGCTGTCTCGATGGTCTCCGTCGTCGTGGCCGCGTGCTCGGTCGCGCAAGCGCGTCCAGCCGATCTCATCGAACGTCGCGCCGCGGCGTTCCCGGCCGACATGAGCTTCGTCGAGGATTCGGAGCCGGCTGAGCGCGTCGCGCTCACGTCGCGCGATCGACACGTCCTTCGCGTCGAGGACCCCCGTTGGTCCGCGCTCCCCGTGGTCGCCGATGACCCGGCGTCGCTGCTGGACCAGCTCGTCACGGCGGAGCGCGCGGTGCGCGACCCGAGCGTCACCGGCACGCAGCTCTCTTTCATGGGCCATCTTCAGCAGCTCGTCTACCGCCAGCTCATCGAACGGCCCGACATCCGCGACCAGGTCTTCTCCGGGATCCCCTCGGACATCAGGCGCGCGGCCGACCTGAACATCGCGGCGTGCGCCAACCTGTACCTGTTCGGTCCCATCGGCTGGAACGAGTGGCCCGCGTGGCACATCGCGGCGCCCGCGCCGATGGACGAGCTGATGTCCTACTACCGCGCCGCCGCCGCCGAATTCTCGGTGGGCTGGGAGTACCTGGCCGCCATCAACCTCGTCGAGACGCGGATGGGTCGCATCCGCGGTGACTCGTACGCCGGCGCCCAGGGTCCGATGCAGTTCATGCCCGCGACCTGGGAAGCGTTCGGCGAGGGTGACATCAACAGCCCACGCGACGCGATCCGCGCCGCGGGCCGCTATCTCCAGCGGTGGGGCGCGCCGCACGACATGGAGACCGCGATCTGGTGGTACAACCACGACCCTGAGTATGTCGATGCCGTCATGAAGTACGCCGAGGTGATGCGCAACGATCCCCGCGCGTTCCGCGGCTACTACGGCTGGCAGGTGTACTTCCCCAATGCGGACGGCACGCACCTGCTTCCGGTGGGCTGGTCGAAGTACTGAGCGGCCGCGCCTGAGCTAGGGCACGCAACCCAGGGCGCGGATCAAGCCCGCTACGAACGCATAAGTGTCGCGAAAGCCCGGCGGCACCGCTCCTCTGACCATGTACGTGTCGACCGCGCACTCGAATCGGTGGTGATCCGACTGCGATCCATCGTGTTGAGCGTGCTGGACGCGGATCCCGTCGAGCCGGCGCTCATCCAGGACCGTGAACCGCGCCTCTCGAGCGAGCGACCGGGTCGGATAGGCACTTACGAAGAGGTGCGATCCCGGACCGAGCTCGGCCCAGATCGAGGCTTCCTCGTAGGGAAGCTGGGCTCGTCGGCCCGAGATCCCGAGCGCTGCGAGCGCGCTGATGACCTTCACCTCGAGCGCGTTGAGTGGCGGCGGGGTGTAAGTGCCGCCGAGCGTCGGCGAGGGGGAGCGAGCCAGGAGTGCGGTCGACGCCGTGGGTGACGCCAAGCCGTGCACCGAGCTTGGCGCCTCCGTCGGCGCCGTGGTCGCCGGTGCGCTTCCGAGGGGCATGCACGAGAGGACACACGCCGCGAGGACCAGACATCGCACGGCGTCATCGTCCCAGCCGAATGACGAGGAGACATCGGACTTGGTCATGGTCAACTCTTACGAACGGCCCTGTCGTTTCCGATGTTTCGGCGGCTGCCGAGGTGCTACGCGGTGCGACGCCTCCGGTACAGCCAGACCGTGAGCTCGAGCCCGACGGCCAGCAGCGCAAGGACGCCGAGGACTACGAGCTCAGGCGTCACCTGGAAGGGCAGGCTGTTGGTCGCCGGTGCGGTCGGCGTTCGCGTGATGCCGAACCCGGTGGGCACGGACACCTTCTCGGCGAGCGCTGCCTTGCCGGCGGCGTCGAGCGTCACGGCGTAGATCTCGAAGTTCCCCGTGCGCGGCGAGAAGAAGAGCAGCTCGGTGCCGTCCTTGTTGAACTCGAACGGGCCCTGCGCCTGGACGTTCTTCGCGAGCTCGACGCGCTGCGCCGACGGGTTGTTCGGATCGACGATCCACAGGTCGGTGTAGCTCTGCTGCACGTTCACGAACTCGCTCACGTACACGATCCGACCGTCGCCGAGGAACACCGGGAAGTGGCTCTTCTCGTCGATCGGCGAGATCGGCGTCAGCTGGCCCGACGTCATCGAGGCCATCAGCAGCACGCGCGCGTTGTTCCCGTCCGAGAAGGCCAGGCGGCTCCCGTCCGGCGACCATCGCGCCGCATGACAGGCGAACGTGCACTGGCTGTTCGCCTCGGTGGCCAGATCCTTGGTGACCGGGACGGGATTCGTCCCGTCGACGCCGACCGTCCAGAGGTTCATCGCGCCCTGGTTGTAGAGGAAGAACGCGATGGTGCGCCCGTTCGGGCTGAAGCTCGGGAACTGCGCGGTCATGCCGAGCTTGGTGACCGAGGTCCGATTCTTCGACGCGACGTCGATGACCACGATCTCGCGCTTGAGCTCGTCGCCGGTGTCGACGGCGATCGTCCGACCGTCGGGACTCCAGCTCGGGTGCCGGTCGTCATTGTCTCCGCTGCTGATCTGGCGGAGGTTGCTGCCGTCGGAGTTCATGAGGTAGATGTGGTACGGACCGTTGCGGTTGCTCTGGAACGCGATGGTCTTGCCATCGGGACTCCAGGCCGGCCGGACGTTCATGGCGGTGCCGTCGGTGAGCTGGCGGATGGGGGACGCCGCGACGGCGCTGATGTGGGCGGTGAGCAACATGGTCGCGAGCGCCGCGAACATCACGCGCGCAAAGAACAGGCGACTCACGCGCCGCTCCGGCCAGCTCGTGAGCTGAGGACGCGGAAGCACTCCCACGCCAGCAGCACGCCGAAGGCTGCGATCAGCACGCCTCCACCCAGAAGCGATAACTGTGCCAAGACGCCCTCTTTCGCGGCCGTCTTCGACGTGAACGCACCCATCACGAAGAAGAAGCTCATGACGATGTTAGCGAGCGCCCAAAGGAGCGCCAGCACGGCGACCAGCTGTCTCACGTATCGGAGCCGTGTAAAGCCGCGGCCGAACCGCCGCGCTCGGTCACGGTCCGCTCGGGCGCTCCTCGATGCGTCGGAGGCAGCCAACCCGTCGTCATCGCGACCATCATCGGCCAGCGGGCGATCGTGTAACGCAGGTGGTCGAGGATCTTGAGGATGATCAGGACCATCGCCGCGACATGCAGCGTCGACATGACGAACAGGACGAACCCGGGGACCTCGATCAGGAAGCGCGCCGCCTTCACGATCCCGGTCACCGTGATGAGCGTCATGACGAAGGTCCAGCTTGGGAACGACACGACCCGCTCGTAGAAGGTGAACCTCCCCGGTGAGGGCGCCGGCTCGCGCATGTTCACCCGCAGCGGTCCGGCGAGCCTGCGGCTGATGGACCCGGGGAGCTCGTCCATGAGGCCGCGGATGTGCGCGCGCCATTGGCCGCGCGGGACGACGAGCGAGCGGTCCCGGGTCATCCAGCTGTACGCGAGGAACGCCGCGAGGCAGAAGAGGACGATCGTGGCGCCGATGTAGTGGACGCGATAGATGAGGTAGAGCGGCACGGGTGCGTGCACGTCGATGATGCCGCCGAGGTACTGCCAGATGCCCGTCGGCAGCGCCAGAACGAAGCCGATGGTGATGAGCCAGTGCAGGAAGATCGACGTGCGGCTGAAGCGCTTGACCGCTCCGTCCGGCCGTGTCGCCGCGCGCCGGCGCGGGGCGAGACCGCCCAGCACCCCGACGGCGATGCCCAGGCCCAGCGCGAAGGGCATGGCCTTCACGAAGACGAAGTTGTCCGAGAGCTCGGGACTCCACGGCTGCGTGCCCGACGCGGCCTGCCCCAGGATCGTCGCGAAGGCCGCGCCCGCGATCCCCAGCCCGACCAGGACCAGCAGCAGCGAAAGGATCCGCACTAGCGACTCGTCCTTCCGGCCGCGCTAAGCCTTGCCTTCGGCGGGACTGCCCTCGAACGTCTGGAACGCGCGCAGCTTGTTCCAGTTCTCCTTGTTCGCCTCGGGCGCCGCGAGGCACAGCCGCCCCGGATCCGTCTTGATCACGCCTTGCCTGATCCGGACGTTGATCGGGCACCGTTCGACGCACGCCGGTCCGCCCTCACGCCAGAAGCACAGATCGCACTTGGTGTACGTGTCCGCCACGACGTCGTACGTGATCCGTGACGTCTGGGGCGGCGATTGTCCCTGATTGGTCGCGATGGCCATGTCGCTCGACGGGAAGATGCAGGCTTCGTTGCAGCGGCCGCAGGACACGCAGGTCTGCTCGTTGATGAAGCGCGCGCCCGTGCGCGGTTCGACCTGCAGCGCGTCGACCGGACACACGTAGAGGCACTCGGCGGTCGGGCACTGAAGGCATGGCTCCTGATGGAACGATCCGCGGTCGGGATAGGCGGCCTGGATCGCCGGGTCCACCTTCACCGCGGGGTCGTTGAAGATCCGGATGCGCGGGACGTCGGAGAGTCCCACGCGCTTGTGCTCCTGCGAGCAGATCACCTCGCACGTGAGACAGCCGATGCACAGCTGCGGGTCCGGAAAGATGACGCCCTGGGCGAGCTTGGTCGTCTTGGGCGTCGCGGCGCTCGCGACCGCCGCCCCGCCGAGCGCTTCGAGAGCGACGAACGCGACGATCGGCGCGGCCCCCCGCAGGAAGTCCCGCCGCGAAACGTCGGTCCCGTCCGCCTGTCTGTCCTGACCGTCCGGGCCTGAATTCACCGCGTGCACCTCTGTGTAGGTGAATGGCGCGCCGGGCTAGAGCGTCCTCGTCCGCAAGTTAGAGGGCGGGCCAGCCTTCGTCAAAGAGACCGGTTTTGCTGTTTGCGCAAAGCATCTGGTCATCGGTCCGTCGAGCGCTCGAGGTCAGCCGGTGTGTCCACGTCGCGCACGATGCCGGGATCGTCCACGTCGAGGTCGACGCGTTCGTCCTGATGGCGCTTGATCACCTCGTGCAGATTCGCCGTCGG
>DATEDV010000269.1:0-14315 GCA_035281485.1 Candidatus Limnocylindria bacterium
CGAGGACAACGACAAGAACCTGAAGCTCGCGCGCGATCTGCTCCGCTACCACGGCTTCGAGACGATCGAGGCGACCAATGCCGAGGACGGCATCTCGCTCGCGCGGTCGCGCGCGCCGAAGCTCGTGCTCATGGACATCCAGCTTCCGGGCATGGACGGCGTGAGCGCATTGGAGCAGCTGCGCGCCGATCCGGCGACGGCGGGCATCCCGGTCGTGGCGATGACGGCGTCCGTCATGAAGGAGGACCGCGAGCGCTTCGACAAGGCGGGATTCGACGGTTTCATCACCAAGCCGATCGAGGTCAGGTCGTTCCCCGACCAGATCCGGGGACACATCCGGGCGGGGCGCGCATGACGAAGACGAACCCGAAGATCCTCGCGGTCGACGACACGCCGGAGAATCTCCGACTGCTCGACGCCATCCTGACGCCGCGCGGATACCAGCTGGTGACGGCGGACTCGGGAACGTCGGGACTGGATGCGGTGATGCGCGAGCACCCCGACCTCGTGCTGCTCGACATCGTGATGCCGGGCCTCAACGGCTACGACGTCTGCCGCCGGCTGCGCGACGACCCGACGACCCGCTTCCTGCCGATCGTGATGATCACGGCGAGCGGCGACCAGGAGCGCGTCCAGGCCCTCGAGGCCGGCGCGGACGACTTCATCGCGAAGCCGTTCAATCAGCTCGAGCTGCTCGCGCGTGTGCGCTCGCTCCTCCGTCTCAAGGAGTACCACGACACGATCAAGCAGCAGTCCACGGAGCTGGCCGAGTGGAATCGCACCCTGGAGGGCCGCGTCCGGGAGCAGGTCGAGGAGATAGAGCGCGTCGGGCGGCTCCGTCGGTTCCTCTCGCCGCAGATCGCCGAGCTCGTGCTCTCGCAGGAGTCGCTACTGCAGCCGCATCGTCGCGAGATCAGCGTCGTCTTCTGCGATCTGCGCGGCTTCACGACGTTCTCCGAGACCGCCGAGCCCGAGGAGTCGCTCGCGGTGCTCCGCGACTATCACCAGGCCGTCGGCGCGGCGGTGTTCCGCCATGAGGGGACGCTCGAGCACTTCGCCGGCGACGGCGTCATGGTGTGGTTCAACGATCCACTCCCGCAGAACGACCACGCTCTTCGCGCGGTCCGCATGGCGACCGCGGTGCGCGAGCGCATGGCGGAGCACTTCGAACGCTGGGAGAAACGCGGGCACACGCTCGGATTCGGCGCGGGCATCGCCATGGGTCACGCCACGCTCGGACGGATCGGCTTCGAAGGCCGCTATGACTACGGCGCGGTGGGGAACGTCACCAATCTCGCGCAGCGGCTCTCCGCCGAGGCGAAGCCCGGACAGATCCTGGTCAGCCAACGCGTGTACGGCGCGATCGAGGAATCCGTCGAAGCCGAACGCGTCGAAGATCTCGCACTGAAGGGCTTCTCGCGACCCGTGACCGCGTACAGCCTGACGGCACTCCGCACGCTCGCGCGCCCCGCGGTCGACTAGCCAGGCGCAGACCGCGCGAAGCGGTCGCTAACTCGGCGCTGTCGTTACGTTCTATGAAGGTTCATCATGGGCGGATGCGCACTCGCACTTCGCCGGTCCGAGTGCTGATCGTCGAGGACGTCGCGGACCTGCGCGATTTCTACGCGATCCTGCTCCGCGAGGAGGGATACGACGTCGCCTGCGCATGCGACGGCAAGGACGCGCTCCGGTGGCTCGCGTGGGGACCCGATGTCATCCTCCTCGATCTCATGATGCCGGTCATGGACGGTTACGAGTTCTACTCGCGGCTGCGCGACCTGCCCGGCCAGCACCCGCCGGTGATCGTCGTCTCGGCGGTGGCGCCACGACGTGCCGCGCTGCCCGGTGTGCACGCGACGCTGCCAAAGCCATTCGACTTCACGCAGCTGCTCCACCGCGTCGCGACCGCGACCGCGCGGAGCGCCGGGACCTCGCGCACCGCCGCGGCGTTCTAGGAGACCCGGGCGCGCTGTAGCACGCCCGGAAGCGCCTCCGCGGCCTTCGCCCGCACCTCGGTCGGATCGAACAGCAGCGGTGCGCCGCCGCGCACGAGGAACGTGCCGTCGACGAGCACGTCGCGGACACCACGTGAGCCGCCGCCGAAGACGATCCGCGCCACCGGATCTCCACCCGGACCCGCCAGCCGGTCGCTATCGATGACGACGATATCGGCGCGTCGACCGGCCTCGAGCGTCCCGACCTCCTCCTCGAGATGCATCGCTCGCGCGCCATCGCGCGTCGCCATCACCAGCGCGTCGGCGGCGGTGAACGCGCCATGGCCGCGGAGGGTGCGTGCGAGCAGGGTCGCGAGGCGCACCTCCGCGAAACCGTCGAGCTCGTTGTTGCACGCGGCGCCATCCGCGCCGATGCCGACGGTGACCCGGGCCTGCCGGAGGCGCACGACGTCCGCGACGCCCGAACCGAGCTTGAGGTTCGACGATGGGCAGTGGGTGACGGCGCTGCCGCTCTCGCGGAGCATCGCGAGCTCCGTGTCGTCGATGTGGACGCCGTGCGCGATCACCGTCCGCGGTGTCGCGATCCCCACCTGCACGAGATAGCCGAGCGGCGACATGCCGGTCACCGCCTGCACCGCGGCGCGCTCGTCGGGGCTCTCGTTCGAGTGCGTGTGCACGAGCGTCTCGCTCATCTTCGCGAGCATCCCGACGGCCTCGAGCAGCTCGCGCGTGCAGGAGAGGGCGAACCGCGGCGCGTACGCGTAGCCGATCCTTCCAGCGCCGGCGCGACTCCACCGTTTCACGAGGGCCGCGCTCGCGTCCAACGAGGCGCGCGTGTTCTCCACCAGCTCGGCGGGCACGCGATCTCCCGTATCCATCATGGCCTGACCGAATCGCGCGCGGATGCCGGACCGCACGAGCTCCTCGGCGACGACATCGCCCCAGCGCGTCGTGCCCATGTCGAGGATCGTGGTCGTCCCGGTGGTGATGAGCTCGCCGAGACCGAGCCGCACGCACGCCCGCACCGAGGCCTCGTCGTGCGCGGCCTCGAGCGGCCAGATGAAGCGGCGCAGCCATTCGAGCAGACCAAGGTCCTCGGCGAGGCCGCGGAACATCGTCTGCACGAGGTGCACGTGCGTCTGCACGAGGCCCGGCATCAGGTAGCAGCCGGAGCAATCGACGACCTCGGTGTCCGGCGGTGTCGGCACATCCGTGCCGATCTGCGCGATGCGCGCGCCGCTGATCAGGAGGTCGGCCGTGAACGGGCGCGCGCCCTCGACCATCGGCAAGAGCGTCCCGCCGCGCAGCAGGATGGCCACTTACGTGTAGGCGAGATCGCGCAGCGCGGTCGCGAGCGCGCGCGTCCCGAGGATGACGTCCTCGGCCGCGGTCGCCTCCTCGGCGCAGTGCGAGCGGCCGCCGATGCTGGGGACGAAGATCATCGCGGCGTGCGCCGCGGCGCTGAGGATCTGCGCGTCGTGACCCGCGCCGCTGGTCATCTCCCGCGGCGTCACGCCACACGCAAGACACGCGCGGCGCGCGACGTCGGTGGCGCGCTCGTCCAGGTGCACCGCCGCCCGCTCCCGGAGCACCCGCACGTCGGTCGACAGGTCCCGCTCGCGGCCGACGACCTTGCAGACCTTGGTGATCTCGGCGACGAGCTCGGTGCGCAGCGCGTTGTCGCTGTGACGCGCGTCGACCGTGAACCGCGCGACGCCGGGCACGACGTTCACCTGCCCCGGCTCGACGCCGATCGTCCCGACGGTCGCGACGGCCGGCGGGCCCATCTCCCGGGCCGCCCCGGCGATGAGCGGCAGCATCGCCGCCGCGCCGAGCAGCGCGTCGCGGCGCCGGTGCATCGCGGTCGCGCCGGCATGATCGGGCTGCCCGCGCACGACGACCTCCAGGTGCGCGGTGCCGGCGATGGTGCGCACGATCCCAAGCCGCGGACCCTCCTCGTCCAGGAGCGGACCCTGCTCGATGTGGAGCTCGACGAAGGTGTCGATGTCGCGGCGCACTGCCTGCGCGACGTTCGCGGGATCGAGGCCGACGCCGCGCATGGCGTCGGCGAGCGTGACGCCGTCGGCATCGCGCACGCGCGCCGCCTCGTCGGGCTCGATGCGGTCCGCCATCGCGCGCGCGCCCCAGAAGTTGGTGGCGAAGCGCGAGCCCTCCTCCTCGCAGATCGCGACCGCCTCGAGGATGCGCAGTGGCCGGCCGAGCTGCGCGACGAGGCTCGCGACCGCCTCGACGGCCGCCACGACCCCGAGCGCTCCATCGAGCGCTCCGCCGCCTCGGACGGTGTCGATGTGCGAGCCGCTCACGATCGCGCGACCGCCACGCGATCCTTCGACGCGACCCCAGACGTTGCCGACCGCGTCGCGCCGGACGAGGAGACCCGCCTCTTTCATCCAACCCGACACGAGCTCGGTCGCCGAGACCCAGGCCGGCGTGTACAGCGCGCGGTAGAGTCCGCCGCCGGGCAGCGCGCCCCGCTGCGCGAGCTCGTCAAGGCGCCGCAGCAGGCGCCGCTCGTCGATCGCGATCGCTTCCGCCGTCTTCACTCGCCCATTCTCGTCACAAGGCGGCCGAAGCGGCTAGACCGCTTCTCCTCGATGAACTCGCCATCGTCGAAGACCGTGACGCCACGCACCAGGGTACGCACGACCGCACCCCGGAACGTCCGTCCGACGTAGGGGCTGAGGCCGCTGCGCGCCTGCAGCCGATCCTGATCGAAGGTCCACTCACGATCAAGGTCGACGAGCGCGACATCGGCGTGCGCGCCGGGAGCTATCGCACCTTTCCGCGGCCACAGGCCCAACAGGCGCGCGGGTGCGGCGGCCAGCACGCGCGCGACCGCGGCGAGCCGCATGCCCCGGCGGTGCACGCCCTCTGTGAGCATCACCGGAAGCAGGGACTGGATCCCGGTGACGCCGCCCCACGCTTCCCAGATGTCGCGATCGCCGCGCGTCTTCATGTCCGCGAGGCACGGCGAGTGGTCGGATGCCACGAGCGTCACCTCGCCGGCGAGCAGATGGTCCCAAAGACGGTCCCGCGTCGTGGCGTCGCGGATCGGAGGAGCGCATTTCAGCATCGGACCCAGGCGCTCGACGTCGTCGGCGCTGAAGGTCAGGTAGTGCGGACACGTCTCGACCGACATGTCCACGCCGCGCTCGCGCGCGCGAAGGACGGCGGTGATGGCAGCTGAGCTCGAAGCGTGCACGACGTGCACGCGCGCGCCCGTCTCTCGCGCGGCGTCGGCGAGGCGTTCGATCGCGCGCCGCTCCGCCGCGGGCGGTCGCGACTCGACCCACGCGGCCCGGTCGCGGCGTCCGTGCAGCCGCAGCTGTTCGGTGCCCTTCGCGACGAGCGCGTCGTCCTCGGCATGCACGGCGACGAGCAGGCCGTTCGCGGCCGCGGCGGCGAGCGCGGGCCCCAGCGTGTTCGCGTCCAGGTGCGGGAACTCGTCCACGCCGCTCGGGCACATGAATGCCTTCACGCCCACGGCTCCGCCGAGCTCGCGCAGCTCCCGCAGCGCGGCGTCGTCGGCACCGACGAGACCGCCCCAGAAGGCGTAGTCCACGATCGCCGAACGCTCCGCGCTGAACGCCTTCTTGAGGAACGCGGCGTGATCCAGCGTCGGCGGGATCGAGTTAAGCGGCATGTCGGCCAGCGTCGTCACGCCGCCGGCCGCGGCGCCCCTCGTCGCGGCACGCCAGCCCTCCCACTCCTCGCGTCCGGGCTCGTTCACGTGCGCGTGGGCATCCACGACGCCGGGAAATAGATGCAGCCCGCGGGCTTCGATCTCGTCGAACGAGCGACCCTGCCCGGGTTCGACGACCGAATCAAAGACACCGCCGGTGATGAGCACGTCCGCGTCGCGGACGCCCACTTCGGACACGACGCGACCGCCGCGGATCGCGAGATCGGCGGTCGTGATCAGACCTCTTCGACGACGAAGTCCTGCGCGCCCTCCCAGAGCGTGAGCCGACCCAACTCGGCGAGATGCTCGTTGCCCTCGACCACCGTCGCGAAGTGGTTACCGGCGAGCTGTCCGACCTTGCTGGCGAAGAGGCACGAGCCGTACGGGACGAGGATCTCCATCTCCGAAATGCCACCCGGGTAGATCAGGATCTCGCCGGGCGCCGGATGGCTGGTGTGATTCTCGAAGTCGACGCCGAGGCGCCGGTCGCCCATCGGCACCCAGGTGGACTCGCCGCTCCAGCGCACATGCACGAGCTTGCTGCGCAGCGGCAACATCCGGCGGACCGCTGCGACGGTCTTCGGCGCGTCCTTCTCTTCCCAGCGGGCCGCGAATGTGTACGGCCCGGCGGTGATGCGAAGCATCGTCATCGCGGGCGTACGATACCCGCCCGATGGCGCAGGCGACGCTCTCCACACACGTGCTCGACACGACGAACGGCGTGCCCGCCGCGGGTGTGGCGGTGACGCTCTATCGCGACGACGCGATCGCGGCGAAGGGCGTCACCGGCAAGGACGGGCGAGTCGCGAATCTCGGGGACGAACACGAGCCGGGGACGTACCGCCTCGTCTTCGACGTCGGCGCGTATTTCCGGTCGCGCGAGCTCGATACGTTCCTGGGGAGCGTGTCGCTCGAGGTGCGCCTCGCGAGCGGCCATCAGCACATCCCGCTGCTCGTGTCGCGCTATGGCGTCGTGTCGTACCTCGGCAGCTAGTGCGGACGTGGGGCACGCACTGGGAGCTCGCGCGCGCGTTCGAGCGCGTGCCCTGGTTGCTGAAGGAGCTGGAGCGCCTGGTCTCCCCGCACAACACTCCGGAGATGATCGTCAATAAGGCGCGTGCCGTGATCGCCCACGCGAGCGAGGCGGAAAGGGTGGCGATCCTTGCGTCGCATCCAAGGATCGGCGCGGACCCTGCCAGCCTGCGTGGCGAGTCCCGCCACGAGCAGGGCCACGCCGATACCGCGACCCTGCGCGAGCTTCAGCTCCTGAACGACGAATACGAAGCCCGTTTCGGTTTTCGGTTCGTGGTGTTCGTGAATGGGCGATCGAACGAGACGCTCATCCCGGTGATCCGCGCCCGACTGAACCGCACACGGGCGGAGGAGCTCGCCACAGGCATCGATGAATACCTCGCGATCGCGAGGATGCGACTGGAACGGCAGGAGCGAGAGCAGCCACGATGACACCGATGGAGATCCAGTACGGCAAGACGCGAGTGGTGTTCTTCCGCCTCGCGAAGCGCAGCGCGCCACCGTTCGGCGCTTCGGTCACGATCGACGTCTTCGGCGAGCGTTTTGCGGCGGCGTATACCGCGGGGGACAACCGCGAGGTCGTCGCGACCGACACGATGAAGAACTTCGTGTACGCGACCGCCGCGGACTTCGACGGCCGTTCGCTCGAGGCGTACGTGATGTTCCTCGGGAAACGGCTGCTCGACACCTACCCGCAGATGGAGCGCATCCGCGTGACCGCGCACGAGGTGCCGCTCGACGCGGCGCACGGGCGCGAGCACGGCGGCAGCGACGTGGTGTTCCGCCTCACGCGAACGGACATCGCGATGTCGCACGCCGACTTCGAGCGGCGTGGAGACTCCGTCGCCGCGGACCACGTCCGGTGCGGCATCGAAGGCCTGCGGCTCCTCAAGACGACGGGCAGCTCGTTCGCGCAGTTCGCGCGCGACAAGTACACGAGCCTCCCCGAGCTGGCCGATCGTCCGCTGACGATCCGCATGGATGTCCACTGGCGCTACGCGGATGCGTCCGCGGCCACCGACGCCAAGGGGCACGTACCGCCCGACGACGTCCGCCGGTCCCTCGAGCACACGTTCCATGAGTTCAACAGCAAGTCGATCCAGGAGCTCGTTCACGTGATGGCCGCGGCGCTGCTGAAGGAGTTTCCGTCGCTCAGCGAGGTCGAGTTCTCGGCGGAGAACCACACTCCCGACAAGGTGGCCGACGGACCGGGCGACGTCCGCGTCTTCGCGGAGCCCCGCCAGACGTTCGGAAAGATCGGGCTCGTGCTGCGCCGCTAGGATGTGCCCCGGTCGTGGGCGGGCCGAGGGGGGAAAGGTGGCGGACATGCGGCGTTCCCTCATCGCATTGACGGTCGGCATCCTCGCACTGGCGACCAGCGGGATCACGCTCGCGGGACCGGACAAGAACGCTGAGGAGCTCATGCCGAACGAGCGGCAGATCCTCAGGAACGCGCAGAAGACATACAACGACGGGACGAAGGCCGGCTCCGCCTGGAACATGGCCGTCGTCGGCCACGAGAGCATCGGCGACCGCGGCTTCAACGGTGACGTGTGGGTCTACGCCGGCTACGCGTACGTTGGTCACTGGGGATTCCAGGACTGGGCGACCGGTAACGACCGCTTCTGCCCCGCCGCGCCCGCTTCGGGCGTCGCGGTGATCGACGTGCGCGACCCAGCGAGCCCCCGGCGGGTGGCCACGCTGCAGAATCCGGCCAACACCTCGGCCGAAGACGTGGTCGTCTACCGCGCGAGATCGGGCCCGCTCGCCGGGCGCGATATCGCGGCGTCAGGTATCCAGACGTGCGGGTCCCGTTTCGACGTGAGCATCCGCCGCGGGCTGATGCTCTGGGACGTCACCGATCCGGTCCATCCGGTATCGCTCGCGATCCACGACACCGGCTGCTGCACGCGTGGGGTGCACGAGTTCGAGATCGGGCACCGGGCCGACCTCGGACGGACCTTCGCCTACGTGAGCGTGCCCTTCAGCGAGCGGGCCGAGTCGTCGTCGCCCAGCGGCACGCGCGACCTGCTCGGGCGCGGCGACGCGCGGATCATCGACATCACCGATCCGGCTCATCCCGTCGAGGTCGCGACGTTCGGCGTCAGGAAGGACCTCGGCCTCGATCCGGCGACCATCGGGCAGGGCTGCGACCCGGACACGTTCGGGCATGGCATGACGCCATCGGCGGACGGGAAGCTGCTGGTCGTCTCGTACTGGGACGCCGGCTTCATCGCGCTCGATGTGACGGCGCCGGCTTCTCCGCAGTTCTTGAGTCGCACCATCTACGCGCCGTGGGAGGACGGTGACGCCCACTCCGCGTCCTATGACGACGCACGGAAGCTGCTGTTCAGCGCCGACGAGGACTTCTGCAAGGGTGGTCCCGCGGAGCAGGGTTGGGGCTACATGCGGATCTGGGACTACGCGGATCCGCGCGCGCCGCGGCAGATCGCGAATTTCAAGACGGTGAACTCGCTCGGCTCGTCCGACCCCGGAGCGGGCGATTACGTGATCCACAACCCGCTCGTCGTCGGCACCGATGTGTACATCTCCTGGTATTCGGATGGCATCCGCGTCGTCGACGCCAGCGACCCCCGTGCACCGCGCGAGGTCGCCTTCTTCGTGCCGCCGGCGGGTCAGAATCCGGTCAAGCCGGCGCAGCGAGGGGTCCTCACCAACACCGCACAGATCTGGGGCGTGGTCGTCGATGAAGCGACCGGCTTGGTGTATGGCAGTGACATGAACAGCGGACTCTGGATCCTGCGCCGCACCGATCCGCACTAGACCCTGACACGGGCGCGGCGGGGCATCCCGCCGCGCCCTCAGCTCAGTCCGCCGAGACCGACGAGAGCTCGCGCATGCTCGAGCTCGCCGAGATGACGCGCGGCATGCTGGAAGATGTAGGCCTCGCACACGTCCGCGACGAGGATCTCGCTGCTCGCGGGCACGAGCAGTCCGAGGAACGCTCCCTTGAGCTTGTCGGCGGGTGGGCGGTCCATGGCCTTGGCGCCGAACCGCTCGAGCGGCAGCTCGGCCAGCGCGCTCTCGGTCCGCGCGAACGCCGCGCGCTGGTACTCGCGCCAGGCGTCCAGGTCAGCGATCCGGACGCGCTCGGCGTCCGCCATCGGCGTGCCGCGCTGCGGCGGCTCACCGACGAGCCCGACCCGCTTCGTCCAGCCCTGCGCGTCCCACAGCATCTCGCCGCCGATCAGGTAGCGCGCGACGTTGCGGTCCTCACCGACCACGCAGTGCAGGAGCGTGAAGGCGATCGGAAGCACCCCGGGGCGCTCGAAGTGGTTGACCTGTTCGGCGGTGAGGTCGGCGACGCCGAGCTGCCAGAGCGCGTGCACGGCGGCGACGCGCCGCTCGAGCGAGTCGCGCCACTGCGGCGTCGCGGCGGCGGGCCGCGCTGCGTCGACCTGCATGCGCCGAGTCTAGTGTCGCGTTCCGCTGGGCGGGCTAATCGGGGCGGAAGTCCGGCCAGCGGGACTCGTCGTTCGCGAGACCCGAGGCGATGAGGACCGCCAGCGCTTCGATGACCGGGCCGCGCGCGAGACCGGTGAGCTCTGTCAGGCGCGTCACATCGGTGTGGCCGTCGATGGCCGGGATGAGCGTGGCGACGCGCTCCGAGACGACGGCGCGGTTGTGGCGGTCGCGCACCAGCGCGCCGCCGAGACGCGAGTCGTGGACGATCGTCAGGTTCGGCGTCAGCTTCACCCGCGTGCGGTCGCCGATCGTCTCCGCGATCTCACGGAGCCGCGACTGGTAGCGGACGATCTCGCGCGCGACGTCGTGAAGGCGGAGCTCGTAGAGCCACGTCTCGCCGACGGCGGCGTAACCGACGCCGCGCTGGCGCTGGATGAAGTCGCCCGGCTCGGTCCGCTCGCCACCGTCCACCGGCTCGAGCGCGCCGCGGCGCACGAGGTACCAGTCGTCGTCGCTCCCCTCGACGAGCTGATCCTTCGCGAGCATGCGCGGGCGCAGCTGCGACGCCAGGGACGCGACGATGTCGGATGGAAGATCGCGCAGCGGGCTCTGCCGTTTGAGGAACACGTCCGCGAGCCACATGTCCGTACGCTCCCGCATCGCTGCGGCGAATATCGGCTGCTCGTCCATGAGGCGTCGCAGCTCCTTGCCCGGCAGCACGAACACGGTGCACGGCGTGTCCGCGACGATCGACGCGGCCTTCTCCTGCTCATCGAAGAACACGAGCTCGCCCACCAGCGACGGCGCGCTCACGATCGCCAGGGTCCGCAGCTCGACCGTGCCGACGACGCGCATGGTCCCGTCGACGATCACGTACGCCTCGTCGGCGGGATGCCGCTCGTCGATGAGCATCTCGCCGACCTCGAGCTGGCGCTTCGAAGCGAGCTTCTTCAGCCGCTCTCGCGAGCCCTTCTCCAGGAGCGCGAGCGGCCCGAATGCGAACGGATCCGGCGGCTTCGTCACTGCGTCCGCGGCAGCGCGGCGCCGATCACGTCCCTGATCGACGCGAGGCCCTGCGCGCGCACGTACGCGGCGAGGCCTTCCATCACGGTGAGCGGCGCGGTCGGGTCGGCGAACGTCGCGGTGCCCACCTGGACCGCGGACGCGCCCGCCATGAGGAACTCGAGCGCGTCGTTCGCGCTCGTGACGCCACCCGCGCCGACGATCGGGATCGACACGGCCTGGGCGACCTGGTAGGTCATCTGCACCGCGATCGGCCGGATCGCGGGTCCGGAGAGGCCACCGCCGCCGGTGCCGAGGATGGGACGGCGCTTTGCCACGTCGATGCGCATGCCGAGGATGGTGTTGATCGCGGTGAGCCCGTCGGCGCCCGCATCCTCACACGCGCGCGCCACCGCGACGACGTCCGTGGGCGCGTTGGGCGTGATCTTCACGATCACTGGCTTGTCCGTCGCGTCCTTCACGGCGCGCGTCACCTCGGCCGCGAGCGTCGGGTCGGAGCCGAAGAGCATGCCGCCCTCGACGTTCGGGCACGAGATGTTGAGCTCGAACGCGACGACGCCGGGCGTGCCGTCGAGCGCCTCGACGACGAAGACATAGTCCTCGACGCTGTAGCCCGCGACGTTCACGATCACCGGCACGCCGAGCTTCGGCCAGATCTTGCCGTACTTGCGAGCGACCTCCTCCGCGCCGGGATTCTCGAGCCCGATGGAGTTCAGGATGCCGGCCGGCGTTTCGGCGATGCGGTACTGAGGATTTCCGGGACGCGCGCGGGGGGTCGTGCCCTTGTTCACGATCGCGCCGAGCCGGGTGATATCGATGAGCTCGGCGTACTCGACGCCCTGTCCGAACGTCCCGGAGGCGGTGAGCACCGGATTCTTCAGCCAGAGCCCGCGCGCGGCTTCGACCGAGAGATCGACGCCGTGCTCGGGCAGCGTCTCGGGCGGCAGGCGGCTCGCGGTGCGGACCTCGGCGATCACGCCGCCCGCGAGCGTCTCGCGCAGCTTGTCAGCGATCTCGGTCGGCATCCGCTCGGCGTCGGGCTCGCCGACGGCGGCCTCGCCGATCGACGCGCCGTCGAGATCGACCAGCTCCACCAGATCCTCTTCCTCCTCGCCCTCGGCCGCGCTCTCGAGCGACTCCTCGAGCGAGCGCCGCACGTCGATCGGGCGCTCGACCTGCTTCCTCGGCCGTCGCCAGGGCATCAGTGGACGCCGACCGTCGCCGGCTCGCCGGCGTCGAACGCGACATCGCCGAGCGCGAAGACCGGGCCCTCGCGGCACACGCGCGCGTTGCCTTCCGAGGTGACGACGACGCACGCGCGGCACACACCCATCGCGCAGCCCATGTGCTGCTCGACGGCGATCTGCGCGTCGAGCAGCACCCGCCGCCCCGGGAAGGTCGCCGCGGAACGTTCGGCGGCGTCGCGAAGGTGGCCGAGCGCGGCGAGCATCGGCCAGGGTCCGCAGGCCAGGAGCTGGTCCGCCCACGAGAGCAGTGGGGGGAGAACGTCCGTCACGCGGCCGCGGGCGCCGAAGCTGCCGTCATCGGTCGTGGTGACGTACTCGACGCTCGCCGGGAGACGATCCGAAGGCCACAGATACGCGACAGAGCGGCCGCCCATCACGAGCGTCACGTTACGCCGTACCGCCTCCTGCTCGGCGATCACGCGCATCGGCGCGATGCCCGTGCCGCCGGCGACCAGGAGGAGGTTGCGCGTGTCGCGCCGCACGACGAAGGACGTACCGAGCGGGCCGAGCAGATCGAGGGCGTCGCCTTCGCGGCGGTCGGCGATCCATTCCCCGCCCGTCCCGAGCGGCTTCACGATGAGCTCGATCTCGCCGGCGCGCCGATCGATGCCGCAGAACGAGTAAGGGCGTCGCAGCAGGGGATCCCAGCCGGTGCCCGGGCGCACGTGGACGAACTGGCCGGCGTGCGCCTGCGCCGCGATCTCGGGCGAGTGGACCGTGAGTAGGGTGCCGAGGTCACCGATCTCGACATTCGCGGTCACGTGGCCCTGCTCGAGCAGCACTCCGAGTGACCAGTGTCGCAGAACACCCCAGCCCGCGGGTCGCGGGCCGGGGGCACTCGCGCGCCCCCGGCACCGCCGCTAGACCCGGATGTTCTTCTTGATGTCCCAGCCGCCGATGCTGCCACCACCGAGCGAGCCGTCCGCTCGCTGCTCCTTGACCTCGTACTCGATCCTCGCGAAGTTCAGGCTGAACGAGTCCGTCGGATCGCCGCCTGACGCGCCGCTGGTCTGGTACGAGGTGACGAGGACGTCGTTCAGCTTGATCACGAGGAAGTCCTGTTTGGCCTCACCGGCCTTCCGTGCCGTGAGGACGGCCGTCGGGTAGTGCTTGCCGGTCGCGCAACCGAGGAACAGCTCCGGCGATGAGGTGCCCACCCGCTTCGACAGGTTCAAGTCCTGGAATTGCACCTTCCCAGCGCCCCCGCCGCCACCGGCGCCGAACGATCCGCTCTGCGACAGACCCCAGCTGTAGGACTCGATCTCGATCTCGTCCTTGTGCTTGTCGTCGCTGCTCTCGCCTTTGATGCCTTCGATCTTGAGGAAGACGTCGACCGCCATCTGCTTCTCCTACTCGAGCAGCCGGAGCTTGAGCGCGGCCGTGCCGCTGCCGCCCAGGCCGTATGTGTCTTGGTTCGCCGTGTAACTGCCGCGGGCGCCGGTGTACCTGCCGGTGCCGCCGACGATCGCGAAGCTGCGCTCGGTCCCACCGCCGGCACCCATCGCGACGATGGATCCCTCCGCGAGCACGAGCGTGTGGATCTCGAGGCTGCCCACGCCCTCTCCGGTGAGCTGGAACGGTGAATCGATCGCCAGACACGCCGCGTAGAACTCTCCGCACTTGCCGCCGTCGGGCGCCGTGAGCAGCTCGCCGTAGACGGAGTATGAATCGCCTTTGCTCGGAACTTTGCCCGTGTCGGCGTGCCAACCACGACCGAAGAGCTCGATGGTCTTGCCGCCGCCGATGGGGACCGTGGCCAGCGCGGGTCGCTGATCGCCGGGTCGCATCGCGAGCGCGGCCGCCGCCGCGGCTGCCGCCGCGAAGATGCCGCGCTTCAGGATCGTGCGTCTGCCGTTCGCGGGGATAGCTGTGCCCATCCCTTCCCTCCTCGGCGCAGGACGCTAGTGCGATACGGCGGAGAGTCAAGCG
>DATEDV010000270.1:0-3181 GCA_035281485.1 Candidatus Limnocylindria bacterium
TCGAACTTCCGCTCCTCTGGTGCACGCCGACTCAGCTCGACGCCGGCGCGCTCGGCGAGCGTGTTGAGGGCCTCGGCGGGCGTGAGGCCCTCGCGCTTCTCAAGCCATGTAAAAACATCGCCCCCCTCCGAACAGCCAAAGCACTTGTACGTCCGACGGTCGGGATCCACGTGGAACGATGGCGTCTTCTCCACGTGAAAGGGACAGAGCCCGACGAAACCACGGCCGGCCTTCTTGAGGGGCACGCTCGCGCCGATCAACTGGACGATGTCGACGCGCTCCTTGACCAGATCGAAGTCACCGGGCATCGCGACAACGTTAGCGGTCGGCCGTTGCGCGCACTTCGGCGTACGCCGGGGTCAGTTCGGGAGCTTGAGGAGCGTCTCCAGCTTGCGGGTGTCCACGGGCTTGGTCACATGCTGGTCGAAGCCGGCATCCCGCGACTGGCGGCGGTGGCGCGCCTCGCCGTACCCGGTCACGGCGACGAGCGTCGCCTTGAGACCGAGCTCGGTGCGCATCCGTCGCGCCACCTCGTAACCGTCGAACCCGGGCATCCCTATGTCGAGCAGCACGATGTCCGGCCGGTGCAGCGCGGCCTGCTCGATCGCGCTCGGTCCGTCATGCACCGAGCGCACGTCGTGACCGTAGTCCCGCAGGAGCTCCGCGAGGGCGTCCGCCGCGTCCACGTTGTCGTCGACGACGAGCACGCGGCGCTTTGGCAACGCGCTCAGCGTGGCCTCGTCGGTATGGCCATTCGACTGGATCTGCGGTACCGCGCCGATGGGCAGCCGCACCACGAACTCGCTCCCCCGGCCGGAGCCCTCGCTGTGGACCTCGATCGTGCCGCCGTGCATTTCGACCAGACGGCGCGCGAGCGTGAGGCCGATCCCGAGCCCACCGCGCGCGTACGCCTGCATGTCGGGTCCCTGGACGAACAGGTCGAAGACCCGATCGCGCATCTCAGGCGAAAGGCCGGCGCCGTTGTCCCTCACCGCGATGGCGAGCTGTGCCCCGTCGACGAACGCCCTGACCGAGATGCGCCCGCCGACGTCCGTGTACTTCGCGGCGTTGTTGAGGAGATTTGCGAGCACCTGCTCGAGCCGGGCGGGATCGCCGCGTACGACGACGGGCTCGTCCGGAAGGTCGAGCGTGAGCCGGTGCCCGCGCTCGTCGATGACGGGTCGAGCCGCCTCGACCGCCCGGGCGACGAGCGTCGAGAGGATCACCGCCTCCTGCCGGAGCTCGATCTTGCCCTGCGTGATCCGCGACACGTCGAGCAGATCGTCGATGAGACGCGTCATGTGCTCGACCTGCCGCTCGATGGTCTCGCGTGCGCGCGCCACGCGCAGCGGCTCGTCGCTGTGCATCCGCATGAGCTGCAGCGCGGTCGTCACCGGCGCGAGCGGATTGCGCAGCTCGTGACCGAGCATGGCGAGGAATTCATCCTTGCGGCGATCGGCGTCCGCGAGCTGCGCGACCCTGCGATGCAGCTCGGCCTCCGCATGCCGGCGCTGGATCGTCTCCGCCTCCAGCGCGGCCGCCTGCTGCTGGAGCTGCGCGATGACGCGAAGCTGCTCATCTTCCTCCAGCTGCATGTAGCTCTCGGCCGGGATCACGCTCGAGTGCGTCGCGCTCATCCGCGAGAACGGCTTCGCATGTGTGCTGTCGCGGAACGACTCGATCGGGTAAGCGCACAGCAGCGAGAACGGCTGCCGGGTGGCGAGCTCGTTCCACAGCTCCTCGAGGCGGATCGCGGCTTCGCTGTTCCCCTCCGCCCAGAGCAGCGCCACCATCTCGCCGAACGCGTACACGTTCGGCGCGCGCTCACGTGTGCGTGAGACGAGGGCGCCGATCGTGTCGTCGAAGCGCGCCGGATCAGGCCAGCCGTCGACCATGATCGCCGTGAGCGTGTCGCGGGCGTCGAGCGCGACGTACCGTCCCTGCGCCCCCGCGCCGACGACGTCCACTCCTCGCGCGCTGAGCCGCTGCGCCAGGCCGTCCCGGTGCGGTGGCGTGGCGATCACGATGCCCGCGGCCGCCGCCCTGAGCGCCGAACCGATGTAGTCGGTCAGGCTGTCGAGGAGAAAGGACTCTCGCTCGTAGAACTGGACGCTATGACCGGGGCTGACCGCCTCGATCGATTCGTACTTCCTCAGCGCCATCGGCCGGACCGCTTGCAAGTTGCGTGCTTGTTACACAAACCCCGCAGCGGGTTTCTGCTGCACATTCCCGAGCGAAGCGAGGGAGTTGTGCAGACACCGACGTGACGGCAAGCGCACGCCCGTACCCTGCGCATCCCGAGCGGAGCGAGGGAGGTGCGCAGGCCACCAAGCAGACGAGGGGTGGTGGCTAGAGGTGGCTCCAGGCCGCCGGGATGAACAGGCTGGTGAACGTGTCCAGCGCGTACCCGTCCGTCATGCCGGCGATGTAGTCGGCCACGGCACGCTTCACGTTCTCGCTCTCGGCGATGCGCTGGTGCTCGGCCGGCATCCGGTCCGGGTGCGCCTCGAAGTACTGGAGCAGCTCCCAGAGCACACCCTGCGCTTTCTCGTCCTCGGTCTTCGCGGGCCCGGCGAGATACACGTTGTCGAACATGAACTTCCGCAGGGCGTTCGTCGCATCGAGCACCTCGGCGCTCATCGTCACCTCGGCCTTGCCGTATGAGGTCACGATGACGTCGTAGATCATCGTGTCGAGCCGCTCGGCACGGTCGTTCCCCAGCGCGGTCCGGATGTCGGAACGAAGATCCGCCTCCGTGATGATGCCCGCGCGCATCGCGTCGTCGATGTCGTGATGCAGGTAGGCGATCTTGTCGGCGTACCGCACGACCCAGCCCTCCGGCGTTTCCGGCTCGCCCCACGCCGCGGTCTCGAGGCCGCCCTCGGTCGGCGCGCTGTGCTTCAGGATGCCGTCCCGCGCTTGCCGCGTGAGGTTCAGCCCCGCGCCGTTCTTCTCGAGCTTCTCCACGATGCGCACGCTCTGCTGGTTGTGGCGGAACCCCTCAGGAAGGAACCGTGCGAGCACCTCCTCGCCGATGTGGCCGAACGGCGTGTGCCCGATGTCGTGGCCGACGGCCATCGCCTCGACCAGATCCTCGTTGAGCCGCAGCGCTCGCGCGATCGCGCGACCGATCTGGTTGACCTCGAGGATGTGCGTGAGACGCGTGCGGTAGTGGTCGCCG
>DATEDV010000271.1:0-3710 GCA_035281485.1 Candidatus Limnocylindria bacterium
GCCTGGGCCCGGATCTGCGACAGGAGATGCTGCGCGGCCTCGGGGACGAGCTGCTTCGGCTCGAGCGCCTTCGGCTTGCCGATGTCGGCGCCGATCTCGATCTCGGCCGGGATGTCCTCCGCGGCCTTCGCGCACAGGCAGAATGGCTCGTCCTTGGGGAAGAAGCGCGGCCAGGCCTCGGCGAGCTTGGGGTAGTCGGGGAAGTTGTGCTGCCGCCAGTGCTCGATGGCACCGTGGTAGCGCTCCGGCAGCATGCGGATCTCGTCGCTCACGATATCTAGGTTATCCGCAGGACTCGGGAACGGTCAGACCGTGCGCCTGAGCGAACGGATCTCAGGCCAGCCGCTTCTCGAGCGCGCTGACGGGTGCCGGCACGAATCCCATCGCGGCGACGAACCGCGCGATGTCCGCGTCCTGCGTGCGCACCATCGTTCGCGCGACGTGCGCCCCGCGCTTCCTGAAACCGGCAAGGAGCGCGTCGGTGAGCCCGCGACCGATCCCGCGCTCGCGGGCGGAGGGATCGACGCCGAAGAACTCGAGCCAGCCGGTCGGCTCCTCCATCCCGAACTCGCCGCCGCGGACCTCGCCGAGCATGAAGCCGACGACCTTCCCATCGACCTCGGCCACCTGCGACGAGTCGGGGTCGCGACGGATGAAGTACACGACGCGGTCTTCCCACACGTCGGGGCGGTACTTGCCGGTGATGCGCTCGTCGATGCGGCAGATCGCCTCGATGTCGAGCTCGTTCACCGGACGGATGCGCACGTCAGCCATCGCGGCCGAGTTTAGGAGTCCACGCGGAAATGCGACGGCCCCGCCGGCTGAGGGGCGGGGCCGTCGCGGGTGAGGAGGGAGCTACGGAGTCGTCGTGACCGTCGGACGGCGCGCCCGCGTCGCCGCGAGAGCGATCGCAAGGCCGATGAGCGGGATCCAGCCGAAGACGAGGAGCCAGATGGCGAGGTCGGCCGCGAACTTGAAGAACACGGACAGCGCGGCGATCGCCTTCGCGAAGGTCTTCGCCGGGTCCCAGGCGCCGCCGGTCTCGGCCGGGACCGTCACGAGCGGCGCGATCGACATCGAGATCGTCGAGTACTCGGTGCGCGTCTTGATGAGGTTGATCTGACCTTGGAGCTGCTCGATCTGCATGCGCACGTTGCCGAGCGCCGCGTCGATCTTCAGAGTTTCGTCGACCGTTTTGGCCTGCGGGAACAGCTGCAGGTAGCGCTGCTCCTCGGCCTGCTTGGCCACGAGGCGCGCCTGCAGGTCGGTGAACTGATCGGTCACGTCCTTCGCGTCGACGCTCGAGTTCACGACCTCGCCATCGAGCAGCTTGAGCTGCCGGAGCGCCTCGTCGAAGCGGTCGGACGGCACGCGGACGGTGAGCAGCGCGCTGCGGTTCTCGCCCTGTCCGGTCTGGCTCATCGCGAGGACATCGCCGCCGAGGCCGGTCGCGATCGCGCGCGCCTTGTCGGCGCTGGCCCAGGGGTCTTGACTCTTCATGGACACGCTCGCCGTGAGGATCAGGTTCCGCGTGGCGCTGGTGACGGCGGTCGTGTTCGTGGTGAACTCCGGCGCGGGGATCGCGCCGGGGGCGCCCTTCCCGTCGACCGCGGAGTACTGGGTGGCGGCGTCGCCGGCCCCGCCAAAGGCGGTCCGTCCGCCCTCGCTCGGAGCGGTCGCGGGCGCACCGGCGGTCGCACAGGCGGCGGCGAGTAGGACGACCGGAACAAGGAGCGCGAGGGCGCGGACGGGGCGACGCATGGTGTTCACCAGCCTTTCGCTGTCGTTATCAGGCAGACGCACCAGGGGTGGTTTCGGTTCCCCAGCCGGGCGTTACCAGCGGTCTCCGAAGAGTCTCTGGGCGTTTTCGGCGATGCGGCGGCCCAGTTCGGCCGGCTCCGTTTCCCGAGCGGCCGCCACGGCCGCGAGCGTCTCCACCACGAAAGCCGGCTCGTTCCGCTGGCCGCGGCGGGTCTGTGGCGGCAGGTACGGCGCGTCGGTCTCGACGAGGAGGCGGTCGGACGGGACGCGCGACGCGGCCTCACGCAGCGTTCGGTTCTTGGGGTAGCTCACGGTGCCGGCGAACGACACGGCGAACCCGCGACGTGTCCACTCGTCGACCTCATCGGGTCCCTCGCTGAAGCAGTGGACCATCCCGCGGCCGCCGCCCGCGCGATCGACCAGCGCGCGCGCGAGGTCGCCCGCGTCGCGGACGTGGACGACGACCGGCATGTCGAGCGACCGGGCCAGCTGCAGCTGCTCGATGAAGGCCCTCTGCTGTTCTTCGCGCGGCGCGCTCCGTCCGGAAAGATCCATGCCGATCTCGCCGATCGCAACGACACGCCCGTCGCGCGCGAGACGGCCGATCATCGCCGCAACGTCCCCGCTCCATGACGTCGCGCGGTGCGGATGCACACCGACGGCGACGCGCACCGATGGATGGCGGCGCGCGATGAGCACATTCCGTTCGCTCGAGGCCAGATCCTCGGCGCACGAGAGGACCCGTTCGATGCCCGCGGACCAGGCAGCCGCGAGCACCGCCTCGAGGTCGTCGGCGAAACGGCGGTCGTCGAGATGCGCGTGTGCGTCGATCACACGCGAACCGTCAGGCGGTCTTCGCTCGTTCGAGACGCGGGAAGAGCGACGGCGCGGCGCGGATCGCCTGCCCCGGCCGGAGCAGGCCCCACCGCGCGACGGCCTCCCACTTTGCCGAGGTCGGCGACTCGACGCCCAGCACTTCGGCGATGCGCGGGCTGATCGTCGGCATGTATGGGAACAGCAGGTAGGCGACGAGGCGGACGGCCTCGAGGCCGGCGTACAGCGACGACTCGACCTCCGCCTTGCGCGCCGGATCTTTCGCCGCTTGCCACGGCTGGGTCCGCTGGAAGTGCTTGTTGGCCTCTTCGACGACCTCGAAGACGGCGGCGAGCGCCTCGGAGAAGTCGAGCCGGCCGGCCGACTCGTCATGTGTCTTGAGCGCGCGCTCTGCCACCTCGCGCAGCCGCTTCTCGGACGCGCCGGGCTCACCGGGCGACGGCACCTGACCGTCGGAGTAGAGCTCGAGCATCTTGGTCGCGCGCGAGACGAGGTTGCCGAGACCATTCGCGAGGTCGGCGTTGAAGCGCAGGTCGAGGAGCTCGGGCGAGATCGGCGAGTCCTTCGCGAACGGCGCCTCGCGCAGCAATAGATAGCGCAGCGCATCGCTCCCCCACTCGTTCGCCGCGGCGATGGGATCGATCATGTTGCCGCTCGACTTCGACAGGCGCTGACCGCGGTACTCGAGAAAACCATGAACGAAGACCTGTCGCGGAAGCTCGATGCCGGCGCTCATCAACATCGCGGGCCAGTAGATGCAGTGGAAACGTGAGATGTCCTTCCCGATCACGTGAACGTCGCACGGCCACCATCTCGCGAACGTCTTCTCATTCGTTCCGAATCCGGCCCCGGTGACGTAGTTGATGAGCGCGTCGAACCACACGTAGACGGTGTGCTCGGGGTTGCCCGGCCAGGGAACGCCCCATTTCAGACCTCGCCCCCGGGAGACGCTGATGTCGCGTAGTCCGCGATCGAGCAACGCGGTGACCTCGTTCCGCCGGTACTCCGGGACAGTGAACTCGGGTCGCTTCTCGTACAGCTCCTTCAGTTTCTTCTCGTACTTCGTGAGCCGAAAGAAGAAGTTCTCCTCCTTCACACGCTGCACTGCGTCGGGG
>DATEDV010000272.1:0-10090 GCA_035281485.1 Candidatus Limnocylindria bacterium
GCGACCAGCGTGATGAGCATGTCGGCGTGCCCGTCACCGCAGAACTCAAGGCATTGACCCTTGTACGTCCCAGGTCTGTCCGCTTCGATCCACAGGTCGGTGGCGCGGCCCGGGACTGCGTCCTTCTTGCCGCCAAGTGAGGGCACCCAGAACGAGTGGATGACGTCCTTAGCGGATAGCTCGATGCGGACCTTCGTGTTGACCGGGATGTGCAGCTCTTCGGTCGTGAAGAGATATGTTTGGCCGTCTTTCAGGAGGAATTGGCTCTCATGCGGATAGTTGAACGTCCACGTCCACTGCGATCCCTCGGCGTGGATGACCATCCCGACGTCGCCGCCGCGGCTGTTGTTGATGAAGTCGAGCTTCTGCCAGGACAGGACCGAGAAGCTCACGACCATGAGCGTCGGGATCACGGTCCACGTGAGCTCGAGCATGTTGTGCCCGTGGAACTGCTTAGCGACGTGCCCGGGGCGCTCCCGGAACTTGATGCCCGCATAGATGATGGCGCCGTCGACGATGGCGAGCACGACCACCGCCGCCACGAACATGATCCAGTACAGCTCGGCGATCGTGGCCGCGATGGGGCCCTGCGGGTCGTTCGGCCACGGGCCCTGCGCGAGGGCGGCGGTCGATGAGAGAAGAACGATGACGACAGCGGCGAGCAGGCCGAGCGCGACGCGCAGGCGGACCGAAATCATCGCGAAGAGACTAGGGCGTCACTTCGACACGCGCCAATAGCCCTCCTACACTCACGCGCGTGTCCGAACATCGCGTAACGACGGCTGCGGTCGAACACGAGCCGCACCTGCCGCCGCCGAGCCTGTCTCCCGCGATCATCGGCCTCGGCGTCACGTTCCTGTCGTTCGGGATCCTCTTCGGCGTCGTGTTCATCGCGATCGGCGTCGTGATCCTGCTCGTCGGTCTCGCGACGTGGCTCATCGACGACGCGCGCGCGTACATCGCCGCCGGCGACCGCGACGCCGGCCACGGCGGCGGCCACTAACGCGTTGAGCACGCGGACCGAGCAGCGGCCGATCGTCCGCGGGCGCCGCGAGCGCCCCCGGGATCGCCTGCCGGCGAACGAGACCGGCCTGGAGGCGCAGCCGGGCCGCTTCTCTCACGGCATGTGGGCCTGCATCCTGTTCGTCTCGAGCGAGGCGATGTTCTTCGGCGCGCTCTTCACCACGTATTTCTTCCTGCGCGCGCGCGTCCCGGAGTGGGAGCCGATCTTCCAGCGCTGCGTTGACGTGTGCGAGAAGCCCCACTGGAACTCCGTCACGCCGGTCTTCGGAGTCTCGGTACCGATGGTGGCCATCAACACGGCGGTGCTGCTGGCGTCGAGCGTCACCATGCAGCTCGCGGTCAACGCCATCAAGCGTGGCGACCGGCGCGGACTCATCAACTGGCTGATCCCCACCGTCCTCATGGGCGTCTGGTTCATCACCGGACAGGTCTATGAGTACACCAAGCTCGGCTTCCTCCCCGACAACGGCATCTTCGCAGCGGTGTTCTTCACGCTGACGGGCTTCCACGGAGCGCACGTGACCGGTGGCATCCTCATGAACGCGCTCGTCCTCTTCCGCGCGCTGCGCGGTCAGTTCAGCGCGCAGCGCCATCTCGCCGTCGAGGCCGCATCCATTTACTGGCACTTCGTCGATGTGGTCTGGATCGGCCTCTTCACGATCATCTACATCGTTGGCTGATGGCGTAGCCATCTGCCAACACCGTACAGGCGCAGCGATAGCTGCGGTCTTACATAATTGGATAGCGCTAGCCCTCGCTGATCAGCGCGCGCAGGTCGTCCAGCAGCCAGTTCGGTGGATCGCTCGAGTGCACGATCGCGCGCTCGCGTCCGTGCCGGTCGATGAGGTAGATCGCGTCGTTGTGCTCGACCGCGCGCGCACCTGATGACGCGAACGCGCCGACGCCGTACAGGGACCAGACCGCCGCGAGCTGCTCGCGCGATCCGATGAGGTAGTGCCAGCCGTCCCGCAGGTCGTGACGCTCGGAGAAATCGCGCACCGCGGCGGGCGTGTCGCCCTCCGGGTCGACGGACACCGCGACGAACACGACCTTCGACGCGTTGTCGCCGAGCGCGCGCTGAGCCGCGCGGAACTGCCCCGCCGTGAGGGGGCAGACGTCCGGACAGCGCGTGAAGAGGAACGCGAGCGCGACCGTCTTCTCGCGGAGCGATGACAGCGTGAGGCTCTTCCCCGTGAGTCCGTCGGTGAGCGTGAAATCGGGTGCGGCGTTCTTCTGCAGCTCCGTTCCGAAGAGGCGGTCCGCATCGCACGCCGACAAGACGAGCGCGCACGAGAGCGCGAGGACGATCGAGCGGATCACCGTTCGAGCATATGGCGCATCATCGACGCGATGCCCCCACTGGCCGTCAGCCTTGGCTACGTCTTGCTCATCGCGCTGTGGGGCTCCACCTGGGCGGCGATCAAGATCGGCGTCGAGGTCGTCCCACCCTTCGTGTTCGCGTTCCAGCGCGCGCTCGCGGTCTCGGTCATCCTCACTGCGCTGTCGCTCGCGATGCGCCATCCATTCCCGCGCGATCGCCGTGTCATCGCGGCCGCCGCCGTCGTCGGGATCTTCAGCACGGGAACGAGCTGGGCGATCATCTTCTGGTCCGAGCAGTACGTGCCGAGCGGGCTCGTCTCGGTCTTCGGAGCGTCGAGCCCGGTCTGGACCGCGTTCCTCGCCCACTTCTTCGTGCAGGGCGACCGCCTTTCGGCGACCAAGGTGATCGGCCTCGTCCTCGGCATGGCCGGGATCGCCGTTCTCGTCGGAGCGCCCGACACGACCGGCCGGCCCGAGGTCCTGACCGCCAGCGTCCTCCTGGCCGCGATGCCCATCACCTGGGCGATAGGCACCGTGCTGCAGGTGCGCATGCTCCGGCACGGCTCGCCGCTGCCGCTCGTGGCGATCGGGACATCCGCGGGGACGCTCGTGCTGCTCCCGTTGGCCGCTGCGCAGTCAGGCGAGGTCGCTCAGTGGAACGTCGACGCGGTCCTCGCGTTCGGCTACCTCGTCCTCTTCGGCTCGTGCGTCGGCCTTGTTCTTCAGATGTGGCTCATGCGGCGGCTGCGTCCGACCACGATGACGCTCGCGCAGGTCGTCATCCCCGCGCAGGCGCTGCTGATCGGCGCGCTGGCGCTCGGCGAGAACATCACCTGGCGCATGCTCGCCGGCGCCGCGCTGGTCGTCGCAGCCGTCGCACTCAACGCGGTCGCTGGCGGCGGAACGCGCGCCGAGCCGGTACCGGCGACAACGCCGGCTGACTGACCAAATCTCAAGGCGCCGTCCTTTACTTCCGGCGCCTTCAACGCGATAGTCGCCGCGACGGGCCCAGCGACGAATTCGCCGGTGGGGTCGGGAGGGCCCACCAATGTCGTTCCGTCGTCTTGTCATCGCGATCACCGCTGCTCTCGCGCTCGCGTTCTCGTTCAACGTCGCGGCAGACACGGCCAGCGCCTGCGATCCCACGACCAGTGGCGGCTACTGCTAGGCACCCGAGTGACCACCGGCCGTAGCCAGCGGGCGTTTCGGCCGACCGAGGCCTGACCGGGCACCTGGGCCCGCGCGGACCCCGACCGGCATCGCCCCGGTCTCGGTCCCACAGGCGCAGGTAAAGCCTTGGTTGACCGGACCCTTAGCGCGACGTAAAGTGCCCGCGCATGACAGCCGTCCGTTCCCCGATGGTCGCCGACGTCGGCGCACGCATCCGCTCGCTGCGGACGGCGAAGGGTCTGACGCAGGCGCAGGTCGCCGAGCCGAACTACACCAAGGCGTACATCTCGATGCTCGAATCAGGGCGGACCCGCGCGTCGATGAAGGCGCTCGAGCACATCGCCGGCGTCCTCGGCGTCAAGCCGGCTGATCTGCTCGGCGGCGTGGCGGCCCCCGCGACGCCGCAGTACCAGCTTCTGGAAGCGCGCCGCTACATCGAGCAGCAGCGCGCCGCCGAGGCGATCCCGCTCCTCGAGGGTCTCGAGGAGGGCCTCGGCGCATCCGACCAGCTCGTGCGCCTGCGATACCTCGCCGTCGCATACAACGCGATGGGACAGCCCAAGCAGGCGTTCCCGCTCATCGAGCGAGCGCAGCGCATGGCTGACCTTCTGGAGGACGCCGAGGAGCAGGTCCGCGTGAACGCCGTCCTCGCCAACGCCTACCTCCGCACGTACGCGTACGAGGAGGCGCTCCGGCTGCTCCGAGAGATCGTCGCCGCGTGTGAGAACGGCGTCGTGAACGACCCGGCGTTCCACTTCCGGCGCCTCGTCGATCTCGCGATCGTGCTGACGAACTCTCGTCAACCAAAGCAGGCGCTTTCGGCATACGAGCGTGCCATCACGCTGGCGGAGAAGTTCAGCGATCGGCCCACCCTCGGCAACCTGTACGCCGGGATGGCCAAGACGCATCAGGACGAGGGCGACCTCGAGGCCGCGATCGTCTACAACCAGAAGAGCCTGCAGATCTTCGAGGAGCTCGGCCTCTTCGATCAGGTCGCATGCACGCTCGACAACGCCGCGATCCTCTACGCCGAGTACGGCAACCGCGAGCGCGCGCGCGAGTGCCTCGCACGCGCGTCGGCGCTCGCGATCGAGACGCAGCGCGACGGGACGCTCGCGTCGATCAAGGCGTCGGAGGCCGAGGTCCTCGCGAAGACAGATCCGAAGCAGGCGCTCGAGACGGCCCAGGAGGCGCTCAAGTTCGCGCGGAAAGTGGACCAGCCCGACGCTCAGGTCCGGCTCCTCGTGCTGCTCGGCGACCTTCGCATGAGCGCGAACGCCGCCGCGGCGCGTCGCTCGTTCCAGGAGGCTCGGCAGCTCGCGGAGGAGCGCGCGCCGCACCTGCTGCGCATGATCTTCGATCGTTGGTCGCACGCCGCCGAGTCCAGCGGCGACAGCGAGGAAGCGCTGCGGCTCGCGCGCCGCGCGCTGGAGACAGCTCGCACATAGCGCGGCGCGTCGCCACCTAGCCTTCTCTGGTGACCCTCACCGCCGACCTCGTACGTGATCGAGTGCGCGGCACGATCCTTGAGCGCATCGGCGGCACGCCCCTCGTTCGGCTGCGACGCATCGGCGCCGACCTGCGCGGCGAGCTCTGGGCGAAGCTCGAGTCGGCGAATCCGGGAGGCAGCGTGAAAGACCGCGCGGGCCTTTGGATGGTCATCGCCGCCGAGGAGGAGGGCCGCCTTCGCGCGGACGGCGTCATCCTCGACGCGACGAGCGGCAACACCGGCGTCGCGCTTGCGATGGTCTGCGCCGTCCGCGGCCATCGCGCGCGGCTCGTGATGCCGGACAAGGTCTCGCTCGAGCGCAAACGCGTGATACGCGCGTTCGGCGCAGAGCTCGTCCTCACCGATCCGCTGGAGGGTACCGACGGCGCGATCCGCGAGGCGCGCCGCCTCGCGTCCGAGCCGGATCACGTCTACGTCGACCAGTACTCGAACCCCGCGAACCCGCGCGCGCACGAGCTCACGACCGGGCCCGAGATCTGGCGGCAGGCCGAGGGCCGCGTCACGCACTTCGTCGCCGGCGTCGGCACCTCGGGAACGATCGTCGGCGTGTCCGCGGCGCTGCGTCCGAGCGGCGTGCGGATCGTCGCGGTGCAGCCCGACGACGCGCTGCACGGCATCGAGGGCTGGAAGCACATGCCGACCGCGCTGCGCCCCGCGATCTGGGACGAACGCGTGGCGGACGAGCACCGTGTCATGGCGACCGACGAGGCCATCGCGATGACCAGGCGTCTGGCTCGCGAGGAGGGCATCTTCAGCGGCGTATCCGGCGGCGCGGCCGTGGCCGCGGCGGTCGCCGTCGCGCGGGAACAGGCGGGCCGTATCGTCGTGTTGATCGCTGATGGGGGAGAGCGCTACCTGAGTACGCCCCTATGGGAGTGACTGAGTGGCCGTGACCGTGCGTCTTCCCGGCGCGCTGCGCGATGCGACCGGCGGGCAGACCAAGCTCGAGGCGAAGGCGGGAACGCTCGCGGAGGTCATCTCGGACATCGACCGCCGGCATCCGGGCTTCCGTTCGCGCGTCCTGGACGAGAGGGGCGCGATCCGCACCTACGTGAACGTGTACATCGGCGACGACGACGCGCGCGCCAGAGGCGGTACCGGCGCGACCGTGCCCGATGGCAGCGAGGTCATGGTCATCCCGGCGATGGCCGGCGGCGCCGCATAGTCGACCCGCTGCGGCTCCGACAGTCGCACCAGGACGACATCGTCGCGCACGCGCGCGAGGAGGCGCCCCGCGAGGCCTGCGGACTGCTCTCCGGGCGCGCCGGCGTCATCACTCGCGTCATTCGCTGCGCGAACGCACATCCGACGCCGACGACGCGCTATGTCATCGACCCGCGCGAGCAGCTCAAGGCCTTCCGCGCGATCGATGCCGCGGGCGAGGAGCTTCTCGGGATCTATCACAGCCATCCGGTGAGCCAGGCCTACCCGTCACCAACGGATCGCGCGGAGGCGCACTACCCGGACGCGTTCTATCTCCTGGTGTCGCTGCGGAGCGCGACCCCCGAGCTGCGGGCCTTCCGCATCGGCGTCGACGACTTCGTCCGGGAGATCCCGGTCGCGGTCGAGCGTCGGAGCCTAGCGCGACTCTTCGCGGAGCTGCCAGGTCGCCGCGATTGACGCTGCCTCGGCGAGCGCCGCGTCGGCGTCGGCCGGGTCGATGTAGTGGAAGATGAGCGCGAGACCGCTCGTGCGCGGGACGACCGTGAACTGCCGATACAGGACCTGCCGTCCGAGGTACGTGCCGCCGTAGCGATCGTCCACCGCGATCACCCCGTTGATGCGCACGACGGACCGCTCGCGCCAGCTGTCCTGCAGCGCCTGTCGCGCGTCGATCGAGGCTGAGTCGGCGTACGAGTCGGCGGTGCTCAGCGGGAGGCCGCCCGCACGCAGCACGCGCAGCGAGACGACGTCCGATTCGTACCGCGCGGCCTCGCCGCGCACGCCGCTTGTCGCGTTCTTCCAGCCAGGCGGCAGTGTGATCGTGAAGTCCGTCGCCTCGAACCGCGTCCCCGTGACCGGCGTCGCCGCGAAGTCGGGTACGAGCTGCGGTGCCACCGCGTAGCCGGCGAAGCGAACGCGCGAGATCTGGTCCTGCATGACGAGCGCGCCGGTCGCCGCCATCACGACGAACAACACGACCGCCAGCGCGGGCGCGAGGAGCGCGCGAAGGTTGATCGCGAGGCCGATGGCGGCCCGGATGACAACGAGGACCGTGACAACGCCGGCTATCGGAAGAAGCTCGGGTGCGACGGCCACGAAAGGTACCGCGATCGGAGCGAGGAGGAACGGTGACAGCGCGAAGCTGAGCGCGGTGAACGCCTGCTCGAGGCTGAGCTCGCGCACGCGCAGCGCCCGCGCCGCGTAGTGAGCGACCGTGGCGACGATCGCGACGGTCACCGCGAGCCGGATGCCCAGGAACAGCGAGTCGATGAGGACCTGGGGGATGAACGCGAACGGGGAGAAGCCCTTCGCGATCAGGATCATCGCGTCGACGGCGATCGACAGAGCGACGCCGGCGAGCACCGCGACGAGGACGCCAGCCAGCCCGAGGCCGTAGTACTCGCGTGCCAGGGACCGCGCGAACTCGAAGGGATGGAAGAGCGAGCGCGTCAGCTCACCCCGGAACCAGGCAAGCTCCCCCGTGCTCTCCATCCCTTGCGAGGGTACGTGCCGGTCGCGCCGGCCGTTCGCGAAGTGCAGCGAGGCTCACAAAATAAGACGACCCCCGCGTCCGGAGGTCGTCTTGTGTTCGCGTTAGGTGCCCTTCGCGCGTCCGAGCTACAGGCCTCACTTCCGGCCGCGATGTGGGCGATCACTCAGAACAGGTGATCATGTGCTCCGACATCAAAACCGCTCAGGCGCGCTCGAAAGAGTGGCCCCCTTCCGCCGGGGGCGTCATCGATCGACCTGAAGGACTCCGAACACCTTGTGCAGCCGGACCATGACACCTCCAGTGACGTTGGTGCTAGGCCTTTCCTGCTCCGTTCCGGAACCTCTCTGTTCTACACCGATGGCATATCCCGTCAAGGGGCCATTCTCGTAACGCGGCGCGTCGCATTTTCGGTAGCGGCCGCACGGCCGTTCAGCGTCGCAGACGCAGCAGCTCGCGGATGTTGCGCGGCACGACCTTCACATCGGGCCACCAGGCCTCCTCGGCGTCGGCGCCCGCGGCGGCAGCGGCCTCGACGAGCAGGGCGACGGCGCTTCGCAGGTCCGAGAGGCGAACGACCTCGGGAACGAAGCTCCGCGAGGCATCGCTCTGGTTGTGGTAGTTCACGTTCGGTACCGCGATGCCGGTCGCGCTCCACCCGAGCCGCACGAACGCCGATGACTCGCACGTGCCGCCGGTGAGCAGCGCCCGCTGCGTCGCCACACCCGCCGCGGCAAGATCCTCGCGCGCCACGCGAAGGAAACGCTCGCTGTCGTTGTCGAAGGTGTTGTACACGTCTCCAGCGCGCACGACGACGCCGCGTCCCGGCGCGGCGTGGCTGAGGGCCCGGCTTGCTTCCAGGGACACCACGACCACATCGCGCGGCAGGAGCCCGTCCTCCGCGACCAGGCGCGCGCCGTAGAGACCGGTCTCCTCGCCGCGCGTGAAGACCGCATGCACGTCGTGTGGTCGCGGATCGTCGCGCAGCGCCGCGAGGACGAGGACGATCACCGCGCAGAGCGCGAGGTCGTCCGCGGCGCGCAGCTGAAGCTCGTCCCCGCTCACGACGAACGGCGGCAGGTCCATCACGGCGAACTGTCCGACGCGCAGGGCGGCGACGGCCCGGACGCGGCAGTGTCCCGGCGAGTTGTGCACCGCGTCCGGCGCCGGGGTGTAGTCGTCGAGCGTCGCCGCGAACGGCGGGCTGTCCCCGTCGTCGTACACGATCACGGGTACCGGAGATGCGAAGAACTCCGCGTACAGGCCGCCGAGCACGCGCGCGCGGCCCTCACGACCGTCGGCCTGCGTCACCTCGAACGCCGGGTGATCCGTGTGCGCGATGAGCGCGAGAGAACGCCTCGCATGGCCCCGACTCACGCGCGCGGAGATCTGACCGTAGGCGTCCTCGTGCACGGCGAGCGCGCTCCGCTCGATCTCGCGTCGGATCGCGCGGAGCGCGTGGAACTCGTGATACGGAGCCGTCGGTGCGGACGCGATGCGCTTGATCGTGGCGAGCGTGGTGTCGATGTCCGGCAAGCGCGCCATGCATCGCGAGGATATCGTCAGCGGTCAGTGCTCCGTCTGTACGACACGCGCCGCCGCGCGGTCGTTCCGTTCCGTCCCATCACCAGCCCGATCACGCTGTACGTCTGCGGTGTCACCCCGTACGACACGACGCACCTGGGCCACGCGCGCACGTTCCTCGTCTTCGACGTGCTCGTCCGTCACCTCGAGGCCGCTGGAAGGAAGGTCCGCTACGCGCAGAACGTCACCGATATCGACGAGTCGATCCTCCAGCGCGCCGCGCGCGACGGCGTGAGCTGGCGTGAGCTCGGGCGGCGCGAGGAGCGCGACTACCTTGCCGACATGCGTCGTCTGCGCTGGCGCCGACCGGACGTGATGCCGCACGCCACGCGGGAGATCGAAGCGATGCGGCGCATGATCGACGTGCTCCGTCGGAAGCGATCCGCATATGACATCGCCGGCGGCGTGTACTTCGACACCTCGCGCCACCGTTCCTACGGAGAGCTGTCGCGACTGTCGGCCGCGCGAATGCGTCGCATCCTCGCGGCTCAGGACGACGCCGCGCTCGACGATCCGCGGCGCCGCCACCCCGTGGACTTCGCGCTCTGGCGACGCGTCGCCGACGGGCCGACCTGGCCCAGTCCCTTCGGGCGTGGTCGTCCGGGCTGGCACATCGAGTGTTCGGCGATGTCTCTGCGACACCTCGGCCCGCGCATCGACATCCACGGCGGCGGCAGCGATCTGGTCTTCCCGCATCACGAGAACGAGATCGCGCAGTCGGAGTCCGCGACCGGGAAACGCCCCTTCGTCGGCTGGTGGATGCACACCGGGCCAGTGCGTCTCGAGGCGGAGAAGATGTCGAAGTCGCTCGGCAACATGGTCTTCGTTCG
>DATEDV010000273.1:0-4292 GCA_035281485.1 Candidatus Limnocylindria bacterium
CGCGGCCTGTCACGTCGCAGGTCTCGCGGGCAGTCTCCGGGAAGGGATCGACGTCGCGTCGCGCGCCATCGACAGCGGCGCGGCGCGCACCGCGCTGGTGCGTTTCGCGGCGAAGAGCCAGCTCATCGCCGCCGCGGAAGGCGCGACGGCATGACCGACTTCCTCGAGCAGGTCATCGCGGAGCGGCGCGCGGACGTGGCCGTGGCGAAGGCGGCTACGTCAGAGGAAGAGCTGCTCAGCGCGGCGAAAGACAACCTCCACTCGGCGCGCCGTGGGCGGGGCGTGACGCCGGTCTCGCCCGGACACGACGCGTTCACGTACGCGGTCTGGCGAGCGCCGGGACGGCTCGCGGTCATCGCCGAGATCAAGCGCCTGTCGCCCTCGCAGGGCGTGCTCCTCGCCGATGCGGATCCCGCGACGATCGCTCGCTGGTATGTGGAGGCGGGCGCCAGCGCCATCTCCGTGCTCACGGAACCGAATCACTGGGGCGGATCGCTCCGCGATCTCGCCGCCGTCCGTGATGCCGTCCGGGTCCCGATCCTCTGCAAGGATGTCATCGTCGACGAGTTCCAGATCGTGCAGGCGCGGAGCGCAGGCGCGGACGCCGTGCTCTTGATCGCCGAGGCGCTGTCCGACGAGGAGCTGCGCGGCTTCATCGCACGCGCCAGTGCCCTCGGCATGGGCGTGCTCGTCGAGGCACACGAGCCGGTGGCGTTCGGTCGGGCTGTTGCGACCCGCGCGCCCGTCGTCGGGGTCAACGCGCGGAACCTGCGACGTCCCCGCGAGATCGACATCGGACGCGTGCGCCAGCTGCACACGTTCGTCGACCAGCATCAGAGACTCGTTGCCGAGTCAGGGATCACGACTGTGGAGGACGCACGGCTGCTGCCGCAACGCGTGAGCGCGGTGCTCATCGGCAGCGCTCTGATGCTCGCGGACGATCCGCGGCCGCTCATCAGGGGCATCGCCGGCATCGATCCCCGGCCCGCATCCTTGGACGCCAAGGTCCTTCGATGAGTGGGCGCGGGCGGTACGGGCAGTTCGGGGGGCAGTACCTGCCGGAGACGCTCATGCCCGCCATCGCCGAGCTCGAAGCCGCGTTCGACGCGGCGCGGGCGGACGAGGCGTTCCAGCAGGAGCTCGACCGCCTCCTGCGCGAATGGGTCGGGCGGCCCACGCCGCTCACCGACGCGGCGCGCCTCGCCGAGCTGCTCGGTCTGCGGCGCGTGATGCTGAAGCGCGAAGATCTCGCGCACACCGGCGCACACAAGATCAACAGCGCCCTCGGGCAGGCGCTGCTCGCACGCCGGATGGGGAAGCGGCGCATCGTCGCCGAGACGGGTGCGGGCCAGCACGGCGTCGCCAGCGCCGCCGCGTGCGCGCTCCTCGGTCTCGAGTGCGTCGTCTACATGGGCACCGAGGACATGCGCCGCCAGGCGCCGAACGTGTTCCGCATGCGCCTGCTGGGCGCCGAGGTGCGCGCCGTCGACGCGGGAAGTCGCACGCTCAAAGACGCGGTGAACGAGGCGATCCGCGACTGGGTGACGAACGTGCGCACGACCTACTACCTGCTCGGCTCGGCGATCGGTCCGCATCCGTATCCGGCGATGGTCCGAGAGTTCCAGTCGGTCATCGGGCGCGAGGCGCGCGCGCAGTGGCTCGAGCGCGTCGGGTCGCTGCCGACGATCGTCGTCGCGTGCGTGGGCGGTGGCTCGAACGCGATCGGCATGTTCAGCGCGTTCATCGACGACCGCGAGGTGCACCTGCGCGGCGTCGAGGCCGGCGGTCTCGGCGTCGAGAGCGGAAAGCACGCCGCGTCGATCGGCGGCGGCAAGGTCGGTGTGCTGCACGGCACCCGAAGCTTCGTGCTGCAGGACGACGACGGGCAGATCCGCGAGACGCACTCGGTCTCCGCGGGTCTGGATTACCCCGGCGTCGGTCCCGAGCACGCGTTCCTCCACGAGAGCGGCCGTGTCGAGTACGTCGCGCGCACCGATGCGGAAGCGCTCGAGGCGTTCGGTGTCCTCTCGCGGACCGAGGGGATCATCCCGGCGCTGGAACCGGCCCACGCGATCGCCGACCTCGCGCACATCCGCCTGCGGTACGGTGCGGAGACCGACGTGCTCGTCTGTCTCTCCGGGCGAGGCGATAAGGATCTCGAGTCGGTCATGCACGCGTTGGAGGACAGGTGACGGTCGCCGTGTCGGGAGCGCTCCGGGTCGAGCGGGCGTTCGCGCGCGCGCGGGCCGAGAAGCGGCTCGCGCTCGTCGTCTACCTGACTCACGGCCTGCACCAGTCGGTGGGCGAGCCGCGGCGCTCGTCCAGCGCGGCGCTCCTGCACGCGGCCCTCGACGGCGGTGCCGACGTGCTGGAGATCGGCGTGCCCTTCAGCGATCCGCTCGCGGACGGCACGACCGTGCAGCGCGCCAGCGAGACCGCGCTGCGCAATGGCGTGACGCTGGCGGACTGTCTTTCCGAAGCCGGGGCGATCGTGGATCAGCGCGACGCGGCCGTCCTGCTGATGGGCTACACCAATCCCTTCATGCAATACGGTTTCGAGCGTCTCGCCGCCGACGGCGCGCGGGCGGGGCTCGCTGGTGTGATCGTTCCCGACATGCCGGCCGAGGAGAGCGCCGAGCTCGATCGCGCGTTCGGTCCGGCCGGCCTGCTGCGCATCGATCTCTATGCGCCCACCACGCCGGACGAGCGCCTCGTGAAGCTGCTGCCGCGCTCGCGCGGCTTTGTGTACTGCGTGTCGCTCACCGGCGTCACCGGCGCGCGACGCGCGCTCCCCGCCGACGTCGCCGAGTTCGTCGGCAGGGTGCGGCGCCACACGACGCTGCCGATCGTCGTCGGGTTCGGCATCAGCACGCCGGAGCACGCGTCGGCGCTCCGTGGCATCGCCGATGGGATCGTCGTCGGCAGCGCGGCCGTTGACGTCGTGACGTCCACGGCGCCGGAGCGGCGGGCGGAGACGCTGCGCGACTTCGTCGGCTCCCTCGCGGCGGCGGGTCGCTCCTGATGGCGGTCCGTGGTGTGCGCGGGGCGACGACGGTACGCGCGAACGACGCGAAGGCGATCTTCGACGCCACCGCCGAGCTGCTGCGCGTGCTGCAGGACCTGAACGGCCTACGACCCGACGACATCGGCTACATCTGGTTCACCGTCACGCCCGATCTCGACGCGGCGTTCCCCGCCGACGCCGCGCGCGCCGGACTGGGCTGGACCGATGTCCCGCTGATCTGTGGCCGTGAGATCCCGGTCCCGGGCGCGCTCGGCATGTGCGTTCGCGTGCTCATCTCCTGGAACACCGCCAAGTCGCAGAAGGAGATCCGGCACGCGTTCCTGCGCGGCGCCAAGGCGCTGCGGCCGGCCTGGGCGGTCGAGCTCCCCGACGACGCGCGCCGCGGAGCGACGTAATGCTCGTCGTCATGAAGCGCGGCGCCACGCAGCCCGAGATCGACGCGGTCGTCGCGCGCATCCAGGAGTTCGGTATCACACCTGTGCCGCTGCCTGGGGCGGAGCGCATGGCGATCGGCACCTTCGGCACGACGTCGCGCGCCGCGGCCGAGGCGGTGGAATCGCTGCCGGGCGTCGCCGAGGTCGTTCCGGTGAGCCGGCCCTTCAAGCTCGCGTCGCGAGAGGTGATCGCCGAGGACACCGTCGTTCGGATCGGCGACGTCCCCGTCGGGGCGGGCAGTCCGCTCGCGATCATGGCCGGACCGTGCTCCGTCGAGACGCGGGAGCAGACCCTCGAGACGGCGCATGCGGTCCGCGACGCCGGCGCGACCATCCTGCGCGGCGGCGCGTTCAAGCCGCGCTCATCGCCGTACAACTTCCGCGGTCTCGGCGCCGCGGGTCTTGACATCCTCGAGGAGGCACGCGCGGAGACGGGCCTCGCGATCGTCACGGAGGTCCTCACGCCCGGTGACGTTGAAGCCGTCTCCCGCGTCGCGGATTGCCTGCAGATCGGCGCGCGCAACATGCAGAACTACGCGCTGCTCGACGCGGTCGGCGATCAGCCCAAGCCGGTGCTCCTCAAACGGGGCATGTCGGCGACGATCGAGGAGTTCCTTCTCTCGGCGGAATACGTGCTCGCGCGCGGCAACCGGAACGTGATCCTGTGCGAGCGCGGCATCCGCACCTTCGAGAAGTACACGCGCAACACGTTCGACGTGAGCGCGATCCCGCTGCTCAAGCGGCTCTCGCATCTGCCGGTCATCGCCGACCCCTCGCACGGCACGGGCAAGTGGTACCTCGTCGAGCCCGTCGCGCTCGCCGCGGTCGCGGCC
>DATEDV010000274.1:0-7782 GCA_035281485.1 Candidatus Limnocylindria bacterium
ACGACCATCTTCAAGAAGCTCACGATGTACACGCACGAGAACGTCGGCTGGGGCAAGATCCATCTGCCCGAGCAGGAGCTGCAGACGACCTCGTTCTGGTGCTCGCTCCCCGAGCGCGTCGTCGCGGGATGGCCGCGCGAACGCATCGAGGTCGCGCTCGCGGGTCTGGGAAATCTGCTGCATGGCCTGGCGCCGCTCTTCCTCATGTGCGACCCGCACGACCTCGGTCTGGCGGTCGAGGTGCGCTCGCCGCACACCGAGCGGCCGACGGTCTATCTCTTCGACATGACCCCCGGCGGTATCGGATTCTCGGAGCGGCTCTTCCGCTCCTACGAGCCGCTCATGCAGCGCGCGCGCGAGCACCTGGAGGCGTGCGGCTGCCAGACCGGGTGCCCGTCCTGCGTCGGTCCGGCGTACGCCCTCGGTGCCGACGTACGCGAGTCAGTCGCGCATCTGCTGTCGCTCGCCTGATGAATGACCTCAAGTCACGAATAGCCGCGATCGTCGAGCGCGATCGCGCGCGACACCAGAGGGGGGTGGTTGCGAGCGGCGCTGGCACCGAGGGCCCCCGCGCGCGGGGGGTCCCCATCCCGAAGGGATGGGGTTCCGCGCGTAGAGAGGGTTTCGGTGCCAGCGCCGCGGGGAGCGCAAAGCCGTTCGAAGTGCTCGAGAAGCGCATCGCGGTCGACGATCTCGGGCTCGAGATCGTCGGAAGGGGAGCGTGCGATGCGCGTCTGCTCGCTCACTTGGGATTGAAGGGCGACTCGCCCGCGCGATGGGAGGACGTTCTCTGGCTGGATACGGAGACCACGGGGCTGGCTGGCGGCACGGGAACGTACGTGTTCCTCTTGGGCATCGCCTACTTCTGCGAAGGCGAGCTCGTCCTGCGCCAGCACCTGCTGCACGACATCGGGTACGAGCGTGACTTCGTCGAGACGATCCAGGCCGAGATCGAGGGGTTCCGCGCGTGCGCGTCGTACAACGGCAAGAGCTTCGACCTGCCGCTGCTCCGCACGCGCTGGATCATGACGCTGCGGAGCGAGATCACCGTCGACGAGTCGCACCTCGATCTCCTGCACCCCGCGAGGCGGCTCTGGCGCGACCGGTTCGGCTCCACCGGGCTCAAGCAGCTCGAGGAATCGCTCTTCGACGAGGGCCGCGTCGACGACATCCCAGGGTCGCTCATACCCGACGCCTACTTCCATTACCTGCGCAAGCGCGACCCCAAGATCATCGCGCCGGTGCTCGAGCACAACGCGAAGGACATCCTGTCGCTCGTACGCGTCGCCGACCGTGTCGCCGTCGCTGTGCTCGCCGCGAGGTCCGGGCGTGCTCCCGACCACGCGCCGGCCGCATACGCGTTGGCTCGCTCGTTCGAGCGCACCGGCGAGCTGGATGCGGCATTCGCTTGCTACGAGAGCGCGTATTACGACGGCGACAACGAGCTGCGCGTTCGGCTCGCCCTCGCCTTCGCGCGTCAGCTCGAACGCCGCGCGGAGGTCGAACGCGCCCTGCGCATGATGGAGACGCTGGTCGCGCTCGGGCTCGGCTCCGAACGCTGGCGCGAGCAGGCCGAGAGCCGGATCCGCAGACTATCGAAGAAGAGATGGCGACAGCTCGCGACGGCAAGCTGACGATCCGCCCGCTCACGCCGGCCCGCGTGGACGACGTGAAGACGATCACGCGGGGGACGTGGGGTTCGACCTGCTGGGATCTGTTCCCGCGCTACAGCGGAGCGCAGCAGCGTGAAATGGGCATCACCGGCGACGGTCCCGGCACGGCGGAACGAAAGCGGCGCGCGGCATTGGCGAAGCTCGCGCGTCGGCGAAGGAACGCGCCCGTGCTCGTCGCGTACGACGGCAAGGAGCCGGTCGGCTTCGTGTCGCTGGGACCGCGCTACGACTACTCGCGCATCTCGAACTCGAAGGCGACGCCGCCCGTCGACGAGGTCGAGGCCTGGGTCATTCCGTGCATCACGGTGCGCCGCGGTCACCGCGGGCAGGGCATCGGCGTGGCGTTGCTCCAGGCGGCCGTCCAGTACGCGGGCAAGCGCGGCGCGCCCGCGATCGAGGGGTATCCGCGCGCGGAGCGCAAGCGCGTGCACGACGACTTCGCCTTCATCGGCACCGAGGCCCTGTTCCGCAAAGCGGGATACCGCAAGATACGCGGCGTCCTCCCCAAGCTGCCCAAGGGCTGGGCGCCACGGGTCACGATGCGCGCAGACTGCCGCCCCTCGCGCACGTCCCTTGATTGACGGTCGGGGCCCCCTCGTGCGCCCTTATTTGGATGCCAGCATGCTGTCATAAACTGATGGCATGAAGCGCCTACAGATCCAGTTGACCGACGAGCAGGAGGCGGCGATCCGTAGGCACGCCGCTCGCCACGGCCGATCAGTCGCCGCCGTCGTGCGGCAGGCCGTCGACCGGTATGTAGGACAGGAGGCGCGCAAGGGCGGGGCCGCGCGCGTCATGGCCCTGGCAGGAAAGTACCGCGACCGCGAGGGCGCCCGCGACGTCGCGCGAAACCACGACCGATATCTGGGTGACGCGTATCGCCGATGAGCGTTTTCGTGGACACATCGGGGCTCTTTGCGTTCCTTGCGCAGGATGATCAGGACCACGACCGTGCGACAGCTGCCTTCGAAGACCTTCTGCTGAACGAAGAGCTTGTCACCCACAACTATGTTGTGGCCGAAACGGCCGCTCTCGTGCACGCCCGACTTGGTGCCGCGGCCGCGCGTGATCTTCTCCGCGGTCTCATGCGACCCCTGAACGTCGCCTGGGTCGATCAGCGTCTCCATGATGCGGCGGCAGCTGCATATCTGGCCGCGACGCGTCGCGACGTCTCGCTTGTGGACTGGACGAGCTTCGAGTTCATGCACAGGAATGGGCTGACGACGGCGTTCACGTTCGATCGCGATTTCGAAGACCAGGGTTTCGAGACGGTGCCGTCGTCTCGATGACCAGGACCACGGGCGCGGCGCGCGCCGCGCTCGCGCGCGTCACTATGCGTGCGACATGCGGATCATCGCCGAGGATCTCGTCGGTCTCGCCGAAGCGCTCGAAGCCGGTGCGCTGACAAGCGCGACGCTCGTCGAGCGCGCGTTGCGCCGGTACACGGAGACGGAGTCGCTGATCCACGCCTTCGCCTGGCTCGACGCGGCTCGCGCGCAGCGGCTCGCCGTCGCCTCGGACGAGCGTCGCCGGTCGGGCGCCGTGGTGGGTCCGCTCGAAGGCGTTCCGATCGGAGTGAAGGACATCTTCGACACGGCCGGGATCCCCACCGAGCACGGCAGCGCGCTCTTCGCCGGTCGCGTGCCCGACACGAGCTGTCCCGCGGTGCGCGCCGCGGAGGCGGCCGGCGCGATCGTGCTCGGGAAGACCGTCACGGCCGAGCTCGCGTTCATGACGCCGAACCACACGCTCAATCCGTGGGATCCGTCGCGCACGCCCGGCGGCTCGTCGATGGGTTCGGCGGCCGCCGTCGCGGCAGGCGTGGTGCCAGCGGCGATCGGCTCGCAGACGAACGGCTCCGTCATCCGGCCGGCGGCTTTCTGCGGCGTCGTCGGCTTCAAGCCGACCGTGGGCCGCATCCCGACGGAGGGCGTCTTCGAGTTCTCCCGGACGCTCGACCACGTCGGCGTGTTCGCGCAGAGCGTGCGCAGCGCAGGTCTCCTCGCCGCGATCCTCGCGGGAGAGACGGAGCGCGCACCGCACGCCGACCACGACCAGACGCCGCGCTTCGCGGCGCTCCGCACGAGCGAGTGGGAGCACGCCTCCGATGCCATGCGCGAGCGGTTCCAGGCGGACGTCGACGCGCTCGCGCTCGTCGGTGGACCGGTCGAATGGCCGAAGCCGCCCGAGGGTCTCGACGACGCGCCGCGCATCCTGCGCACCGTGATGCTGTACGAGGCCGGGCAGGCGGTGTTGCCCAAGGTCGCGCGCCGGCCCGAGATCGTGAGCGTCTACGCGCGCGAGCAGCTCGCCGAGGGCGCCCGCATCGATCACCGCGCGTACGCCGAGGCGCTGACGGCGCGCGACCGGCTCGTCGCGGCGTTCCTCGACTGGGCCTCGGGCTACGACGCGATCCTCACGCCACCCGCCATCGGCGAGGCGCCGACGCCTGAGACGACCGGGGATCCGCGCTTCTGCTCACGCTGGTCGCTCGTGGGCGCGCCGGCCATCACGATCCCGACCGGCCTTGGTCCCAATCGCCTACCGCTCGGACTTCAGCTCGTCGGCGCTCCGGGCGACGATGAGCGGCTGCTCGCGGCCGCTGCCTGGGCCGAATCGATGCTGCCGTCGATCGGCGCGCCAACGCTCTAATCCCTTCAGGGCGCGAGCTACGCGCCGGGAGCTCGGTACTTGACCTGCTTCGCCTTGCGCAGCGCCTCCAACGTCTCATCCACAGTCAGAAGGACCGTCGTTTCCAACGCGCTGAGCGCACCACCGCCACTGATCGCCAGGGCGACAGCCGCCATGGACATGTTGTCCGGCGCCTCCCACAGGGTGTAGCCGTCGTGTGTGCCGAAGGCATACCAGAACCCGTGGAGCTTGCCTCCGACCGACTCGATATAGGTCTGGGCGGCCTTCCTGCGGTCCTCAGGGTTGCCGATCAGCTTGGCCCAAGTCTCCGGCGTGTAGCTGAACCTCGACAGATAGAGTGGCATGGCCCCACCTTTCATTCGCCTCGCGTGGGCGCTGAAGTATGGACCGGCCGAGGGGTCGGCGACGCTCAGGCAGGATCTACGAGCGGAACTCCCTTTCGATCGCCTTGCCGGTCTCGGCGCCCGGCGCCAGCGACAGCGCGAGATCGACCGCCTCGGCCGGCGTCTTCGCGTAGCGCAGCTCGCTCGAGCCGAGCTCGTCGAGATGCTTGCCTTTGTAGGCGACCTCGCGCATGCGATCCGCCCACCCGCCGGTGCCCTCGAGGATCACCGTCGGCTTGTCCTCGTACGCGACGGTGAGCTCGTTCAGCGTGCCGATGCCACCGCTGATCATGATCACCGCGTCCGCCGCACGGACGACGAGCGTGTTACGCATCCAGCCCATGCCGGTCGTGAGCGCAACGTCCACATATTCGTTCGCATCGCGTTTGTCGAAGCCGGGCAGGATCCCGATGACGAGCCCGCCGGCGCGCTTCGCGCCGCGGCTCACGGCCTCCATGACCCCCGAGAGGCCGCCCGTCACGACGACGGCACCGCGCTCCGCGATCAGCCGGCCCACCTCCTCCGCGGCGCGCAGCGCCTCCGCCGGCACCGGATCCGAGGGGTTGCGCGCGCTCTTGCCGATGACGGTGATGACCGGGCGTCGCGTCATTCGTTCAGTGGAGCCGCCAGAATTCCGGATCGAGGGCGAGATCGTCGAAGATCGCTTCGGCCTCCTCCGTCGTGAAGCGCTCCCAGTCCGGTTCGAGCTTGTTGCGATACCACGCGTGCGCGAGCGCGCAGGCCTGCTCGATCGTGAGGATGGCCGAGGCGGACGGCTTGGCCCTCTCCCGCCAGCGCTTCGCGTGCTCCTCCGACCGGAAGAGAAGCATCGTCGATCAGGTGTAGCGGATGTCCTTCCAGAAATCGCGCGCCTTTACACCGACCTGAAGCACCGTCCAGGTCTGTACGTCGGTCGCGCCATCGGCGTCCACCTCGACGACGAGCGACTCGTCGCAGTCGCCGCAGTGGGTCTCGACGATGCCGGGCGCGCCGAGCGCCGCCGGGATCCCCAGTGCATCCCAGCCGCAGATCGCGAACCAAACACGGTCGGCGGCCGTCACGAAGAAATCCGTTGGCCCGACGCAGAACGGGTCGTAGGCGTAGATCTCGTGCGAGTCCTTCTGCGGGATGAAGACGCGGCCGTCGATCATGCGGGCGAACGACGCGTCCACGGTGGCGAGGTCCTTGCCGATGTCCGCAGCGACAGCGGCGATCGTCGGAATACGGCCGCGGGTCTTGATCGATCGCGCGATGGCGATGCGGACCTCGCGGTCGAGCTCAGCCTCGGGCATTCGCGGCGTACTTCACGAGGTCCAATTCGTAGTAGCGGGCGGGGCCGACGTAGCGCATGCCCGCCTTCTCCATCACGCGACGCGAAGCCACGTGTTCGGGGAAGCAGATCGCGATGATCTCCCGCAGTCCGAGCTCACGGAAGCCGTAGTCGAGACACGCGCGCGCCGCCTCGGTGGCGAGGCCGCGGCCCCACCACTCCTTCGCGAGGTGGTACGCGACCTCGACCTCGGGGCCCTTGCCTTCGACGTACACCAGGCCGCAGTCCCCGATGAACTCGCCCGTCGCGCGCAGCTCCACCGCCCACAGCCCGAAGCCGTGCTCGCGCTCGTGACGGATGAAGCGCTCGACGGCGCCACGTGTCCGCTCCACCGACGGAGACGCTCCGCGCGGTATGAAGCGCATCGTTTCCTCGTCACCAAAAACACGCTCGTGCAGCGACTCGGCGTCACCGATGTCGAATGAGCGGATGACGAGCCGCGCCGTCTCGATGGGGAACGCCAAGACACGGCTGGCACGAGCGGAGGTTGGTTCGGCGGTCACGGCGCCTTGAGCATAGGGTCGAGAGCCAGAAGCGCGCGCAGCGCCACCGGCCACGCGAACCAGTGGCGCGATGCGACCGCGCCGGTCGTCTCGTCGTACGCCTCGGGAAGAAGTCCGTCCCACGTCTCGATACGCTCCAGGCGCTCCCAGGCGCGTCGCTCGCGGTGCGCGTCGCCGAGCACGCGACCGACGACGATCTCCTGCAGATCACCGAGCGGCCACGGATGGCGTGTGTGCAGCGAGCCCAATCCACCGAGCTCACCTGCGAAGTAGCCCTGATTCTCCCCGCTCCACGCGAAGGCGATCGTCGCCCGCCATATCGGATCGTCGGCGCCGCAGAAGCCCCAACCGGGCGCGAACACCGTCGGAAGGTCGTTGGCGTCGTGATAGTGGCGCGGGTCTTCGACCTTCTCGCCGCGCACCGCGTAGGCGAAACGGTCTCCGTCGGTGAAGCCGTCCCGCGTCGCATCGCGCACCTCGGACGCGGAGCGCGGGTCGAGGTCTCGCAGGACACGCCACAGGAGCACGTGGCTCGAGAAGTGGAACGGCTGCTGCAGCGGATCGTCCGCGGGGGTCTCGTCGGTCGCGATCAGTCCGAACGCGGTCCTGCGAGACAGCAGCGCGTGCAGCACCTCGTCACGCATCCGCGTGAACGACTCGAGAGTCGAACGATCACCCGTCAGCCGCGCGTGATCTTCAAGGAGAAGCAATGGGAAGAGCTGCTGGTCCAGCTGGAACGCGGGATCCTTCGCCACGCCGTTGGCGAGCGAAGCCCGCGGCCACCAGCCTGCGGGTCGTTCGGCCTCTTCGTAGAGCCAGCGGATGAAACCGTCGACGACCGCACGCACGCGCTCGTTCCGTGGCGCGAGCTCCAGGAGCATGCGGCACACGTAGTACGCGTCGCGCGTCCAGACCAGCGGCAGGATCTCGTGATCGGCGAGCATCGCAACGAGACCGTCGCCGGCGTCCGCGGCGGCGCAGTCAAGGGCGTATGACGCGGCGCGCCGGATCGGACGCTCGTCGTCCCGGTCACGTCCGAGGCCCTGCCACCACGTCCTTCTTTCGCGCACCTCCTCACCGACCAGCTCGTGCCCTTCGCCGGCCAGCAGCACCGCCTCGCGGATCGCGTCGTCGAGCGTCTCGCCCAGCGCGATCGCCATCACGATGGGCACGCTGGTGCGCGCCGGCACCCGGCTGCCGGGCGGCAGCGCGATCGCGGCAGCCGCCCCAAGCTCGCGGTC
>DATEDV010000275.1:0-8464 GCA_035281485.1 Candidatus Limnocylindria bacterium
CGTGAGGTCGCGCGCCACGACGGCGCCGAGATCAAGACCGAAGGCGACTCTTTCTACGTCGTCTTCGAGTCGCCCTCCGTCGCGCTCGACTGCGCGGTCGCGCTCCTGCGCGCGGCCGACCTACGGAGCGGCCGCGACCCGACGGCGCCGCTGCGCATCGGCATCGGCCTGCATGCCGGCGAAACGATCGCCTACGACGACCAGTTCGTCGGAAGCGCGGTGAACATCGCGAGCCGGCTGGCCGGCAAGGCGGGCGCCGGCGAGATCCTCATCAGCGACACGCTGCGCGGTCTGGTGCGGACCAGTCGCAGCCTGCCGATGTCCGAACGAGGAGCGCTCGAGCTCAAGGGAGTGGCGGAGCCGATCCGTGCGTGGACCGTCGACTGGCACGAGGCGCGTCCCGCGCCCGCGACGGCCGAGACGCCGGCGCCACCCGAGCGCGAGCGCCTCGCGCCACCCAGCGGCCAATTCCTCTGCCCGGTCGTCATCGGTCGCAGCGCCGAGACGGCACGCGTCGACGCCGCGCTCGCCCAGGCGCGCAGCGGCCATGGACAGACCGTGGTGCTGGGCGGCGAGGCCGGCGTCGGCAAGAGCGCCTTCGTGCGGCGCGCTCAGGAGAAGGCCGTCGGCGAGGGCGCGCGTGTCCTCGTCGGGCTCACGCATCAGTCGGATGCCGGGCTGCCGTACGCGCCCTTCATCTCCGCCGTGCGTTCGGGGTTCCGCGGACTCGATCGTGACGAGCTGGGTCGCGTGCTGCAGCGCAGCGCGCCCGATCTGGCGCAGCTGTTCCCGGAGCTGGGTCGGCTCGGGCGCGCCGAGGCGACAAGCGGCATCGAGCGGCACCGTCTCGCCGTCGCTTTCCAGCACCTGTTCCGCGCCTTCGCGCGCGAGACGCCGGTGCTGCTCGTGCTGGAGGACCTCCACTGGGCCGACGAGGCCAGCCTCGAGCTGCTGCGCCACCTCGCGCGCGAGCTGCGCGACGCGCGCGTCGTCACGCTGGCGACGTACCGCAGCGACGAGATGCACCGCCGGCATCCGCTGCTCCGCGCTCTCGCGGAGCTCCAGCGCGAGCGTGTCACCACCGAGATCTCGCTCCGGCGGCTCACTCCCGACGAAACGAAGGAGGTCATCCGCGCGACGTTCGCGCAGAGCGATCCGAACGTGCAGATCAGCGACGAGTTCCGCGACGCGATCTACGCAAGGTCCGAGGGCAACCCGTTCTTCACGGAAGAGCTGCTCAAAGCTGTCGTGGAGTCCGGCGGCGTGTACTTCGACGCGGCGACCGGCTGGCAGCGGAAGCCGATCGAGGAGCTCGAGATCCCGAGCTCGATCCGTGAGGCCGTCCGCGCGCGATTGGAGCGCCTCAGCGAGGAGGCCCGCCAGACGATCGTCGCCGCCGGCGTCATCGGTCACCGTTTCGCGTTCGACGTGCTTCGCGCGGTCCGCGGCGTCGACGACCCGGCGCTCGAGGCACAGCTGCGCGAGCTGATAGACGAGCAGCTCATGAGCGAGGTCGAGGGCGGCCGCGACGAGTTCAGCTTCCGGCATGCGCTCACGCGCGAGGTCGTGTACGACGATCTGCTCGTTCGCGAGCGCAAGCGGCTGCACCGCGTCGTCGCCGACGCGCTCGCGTCCTTGCCCGCGACCGAGCCGTCGCTGCTCGCGCACCACCTGCTCGCAGCGGGTGAGCAGGAGCGGGCCGTGCCGGTGCTGATCGAGGCCGCGGATCGCGCGATGCGCACCGGCGCGCCGCGGGAGGCGGCTGCGCACTACGCGCGGGCCGTCGAGATCGGCCCGCCGGAGACCCAGCTGGCCTCCGTCGTGGAGCGTCAGGCCGAGGCCTACCTGCCCTTCGACACCGGACTCTCGATCAAGGCTGCGCAGGAGGCGCTGGATCTCTACCGACGGGTCGGCGACCGGCGCGGGCAGTCGCGGATGCTGCGTCTGGAGGGGCGGGGCCATTTCTACGAGAACCGCCACGACGTGGCCGAGCGCCGCACTCAGGAGGCGATCGATGTCCTCGGGTCGGACGAGTGCGCCGAGCTGGGCCGCGCGGTCGCCCAGCTGGCCGGGCTTCTCATGACACGCACCGCGATGCAGGAGGCGATCCCGCTCGCCGAGCGCGCGATCGCGCTGGGCGAGCGCTTCGATGACCCCTGGACGCTCGCGAATGCGCTGGTCACGCGAGGCAGTGCGGTGCGTGGGGAGCGGGGGCTTCCGTTCCTGCGACGCGGCCTGGATGTCGCGCTACGGAACGGGATCCACGAGGCCGCGCAGCGCGCGTACAACAACACCACGATCGCCCTGATCGTCTCGGCCGCCCCCGCCGACGAACGGCGGGCGCTGGTCAACGAGGGACTGGAGTACGGCCGGCGGCACGGTCACGAGCGCGCGACCGCGACGTACCTCCTGTCGCATCTTGCGACGCTCCAGTTCGGTGAGGGCGAGTGGGACGCGGCGCTCGCGACGATCGCGAAGATGGACGAAACGTCCGGCGCGTATCAGTGGGCGATCGCTCAGCGTGCGTGGATCGTTGCGGCGCGCGAGGACCCGGAACGTGCGCTGCCGAACTACGCGCGCCTGGCCGAGAAGCCCGCCGGGGATCCCGCCTTCCGCGTGAGCGACTTCGGGCTGCTGGCCTACGGCAGCGCGAGCGCCGGACGGCACGACGAGGCGCGCGCCTGGCTCGCCAAGCTCGATGAGCTTCTCGCGCGATATCCGAGCGGCGGAGCCGACCTCGATACCCCGCGCAGCGTGCTCGGCGGTCCGCTGCATCAGCCACTGCTCGCGACCGCGCTGTACATCGGCGAGCCGAGGTGGATCGACATCGTGGCCACCGAGATGCGGCGGACCGGGATCGAGCTGGGGCAGCGCCACCACGCGGCGGCCGCGCGTGCACTGGCTGCCGGCGACGCCGAGGCGTGCGCGCGCGAGGTCGCAGCCGGACGCGCGCTCTTCGAACGCCTCGGCTTCGAGGCGATGAGCACCCAGTACGCGATCAACTGCCTGCGCGTCGCGTCGGCGGGTGGTCTCGAGCTCGGTCCCGAGTGGCGGTCGCTCGCCGGCAAGATGCGCTCTTTCGCGGAGCGGGCCGGCGCGCGCTGGTGGCTCTCGGTGCTGGGGGACGCCGGGCTCTAGCCCTAGCCCGCGGTGCGCTCCGGCTCGCGCGCGCGCACGAGCTGCGGCCAGCGTCCGCGCACCGCGGCGGCGATCCCCTCGGCGTCGAGCCCGTAGTGGCGGCGCCACAGCTTCTGCGCCCCGTGATCGACGTGCTCGTCCGGGATGCCCAGCATCTCGAGGTCGACGCGCGCGCCGCGCTCGTGCAACAGCTCCGCGACGCCGGAGCCGAAGCCGCCGGCGATGACGTGCTCCTCGACGGTGACGAAGCGCGGCGTCCGGGCCGCGAGCGCGAGCAGACGTTCGGCGTCGAGCGGCTTCGCGAAGCGCGCGTTCACGACGGTCGCCCCGATGCCCTCGCGCGCGAGCGTCTCGGCCGCCTCCAGCGCGGCGTTCACCGGCTGACCGTAGGCCACGATGACGAGGTCGTCGCCCTCGCGAAGCGTCTCGGACACGCCGATCGGCAGCTCGCGCGGCGCGGCGGGCATCGTCACGCCCGATCCGACGCCGCGCGGGAAGCGCACGCCGACCGCGCCGCGCCCGGCGGCGGCGTGGCGGTAGGCAGTCCAGATCATGTCGCGCAGCTCCGCCTCGTCCTTCGGCGCCATGAGCGTGACGCCGGGGAGGGGCCGCAGATACGCGATGTCGTAAAGACCCTGGTGCGTGCGGCCGTCGTCGCCGACGATGCCCGCGCGGTCCATCGCGAACACCACCGAGAGATCCTGCACCGCGACGTCGTGCAGCACCTGGTCGAAGCCGCGCTGCAGGAACGTCGAGTAGATCGCGACGATCGGGACGATCCCCTGCGTCGCCAGACCGCCGGCCATGGTGACGGCGTGCTGCTCGCAGATGCCGACGTCGATCACGCGCTGCGGGAACTCGCTGAAGAGGGGGAGCAGGCCGGTCCCGCCGGGCATCGCGGCGGTGATCGCGACGGCCCGGTCGTCGGCCCTGAGGATCTCGCGCACGCTCTCGGCGAAGACGGTGGTGTACTGCGGCGCGGTCGGCTTCGCGGTACCGCTCGCCGAGACGCCGTGCCACTTCACGTTGTCGTCCTCGGCCGGGCCGTAACCGTGGCCCTTCTGCGTATGCAGGTGAACGAACACCGGGCCGTCGCGGAAGTCGCGCGCCCTCGCGAGCACGCTCTCCACCGCACCGTAGTCATGTCCGTCCACCGGGCCGAAGTACGTGAACCCGAGCTGCTCGAAGAGCAGGTTCGGGATGAGCAGCGCCTTGAGGCTGTTGAAGATGCGCCGGCGTGCCTCCTCGGCGAGCTCGCCGGCCGGCATGTGGTCGAGGACCTGACGCACGACGTGCTTCGCCCCGCGGTACGGGCTCGCCGTGCGCACGGCCTCGAGCATCCGCGACACCGCGCCCACGTTCGGCGCGATGCTCATCCCGTTGTCGTTCAGCACCACGATGACCCGCCGGTGGTCGTGGCCGATGTTGTTCAGACCCTCGAAGGCGAGCCCGGCGGTCAGCGCGCCGTCGCCGATCACGGCCACGACGTGGAAGTCGTCCTTCTTGAGATCGCGCGCCAGCGCCATGCCGTGCGCGGCCGAGATCGACGTGCCGGCGTGGCCCGCCCCGAACTGGTCGTGCTCGGATTCGGTGCGCACCAGGAACCCGGAGATCCCGCCGAGCTGGCGCAGCGTGTCGAAGCGGCCGCGCCGGCCGGTGAGCATCTTGTGGACGTAGGCCTGGTGGCCGGTGTCCCACACGAGCTTGTCGCGCGGCGAATCGAACACGCGGTGCAGCGCGACGGTGAGCTCGACCGTGCCGAGGCTCGATGAGATGTGGCCGCCGGTGCGCTGGACCTGCTCGACCGTGTACTCACGGATCTCGCGACAGAGCTGTAGCAGCTCATCGCGATCGAGCGCGTGGAGATCACGCGGCGCGTTCACGCGTTCGAGCACGGACATCGTGCCCATACTACGGGCGCGTGTTGGATCTTTCGTCTCACGCGGCGGTCATCACCGGCGCGACCGGCAACCTTGGTGCGGCGGTCCTGCGCGCCTATCTCACACGCGGGACGCACGTCGCCGCGGCGGTCCGCGATGCGACGAAGGGCGCGGCACTGAGCGCGGCGATGGCGGACGTCGCCGGCGACGAATCCGACCCGCGATTGCTCGTCGTCGAGGCGGATCCGGCCGACGCCTCCGCGATGGAAGGTCTGGTGGAGCGTGTCCTGCGTGCGTGGGGCCGCCTCGACATCCTGAACAATCTCGCGGGCACGTTCCGCAGCGGACCGGCCGTGGACACGCGGCTCATGCGTGAGATGTGGGAGACCAACGTGCTCACCGCGGCGACGGTCGCCGCCGCCTGCATCCGGCCGATGCGCGCGCGGGGCTACGGCCGCATCGTGAGCGTGTCCGCGATCGGCGCGCTGAAGGGCACGCGGAACAGCGCGGCCTACGCGATGTCGAAGAGCGCGCTGGTCCGTTGGACGGAGTCCCTCGCGGCCGAGGTGAAGGGAGAGGGGATCACCGTGAACGCGGTGCTGCCGACGACGATCGACCACCCGGTCAATCGCGCGCAGATGCCCAAGGCAGACCCGAAGGCCTGGCCGTCGCCGGACGAGGTCGCGAACGTCATCCTCTTCCTCTCGTCGCCCGCGGCGAGCGGCGTGAACGGCGCCGGCGTACCGATCGCGGCTCGCACCTGAGGAGGACATCCATGGAGTTCCAGCTCACGAAGTTCATCCACGTCCTGCTGGCCATCGTCGCGGTCGGCTTCAACGCTTCCTACGGCTTCTGGATCGCGCGCGCCGCGAAGAGTCCGCAGACCACGCAGAGCCACGTGCTGCGGACGATCAAGTTCCTCGACGACCGCGTCGCCAACCCCGCGTACGGTCTGCTGCTCGTCACCGGCCTGTTCATGGCGCTGAGCGCGGGCATCCCGTTCAGCCGCCTGTGGATCGCAGGAGGGATCGGGCTCTGGGTCGTGCTCATCTTCGTCGGCCTGGGCTTCTACACGCCGACGCTGCGCGATCAGATACGCGTGCTCGAGAGCGAGGGCCCCGGAAGCGAGGAGTACCAGCGCCTCGCCGCGCGAGGACGCAGCCTGGGCATCCTCCTCGGTGTGATCGTCGTCGCGATCGTCTTTCTCATGGTCGTGAAGCCGGCCTAGGGAGGCGCTCCGCGAGGGCCTCCGCCCACTCGGCGTAGGCGGCGGCGGATGGATGCAGCCCGTCGGCCGCGAGCATTCCGCGACGCATCTGATCACGCATGAGCGGGAACAGGTCGACGTACGACGCGCCCGCGCGCTCCGCCTCTTCGCGCGCGATCTGGTTGAAGCGCTCGATGCGGCGCGCGATCGTCGCGGGCTGGCCGAACGAAGCGCCCGCCCGTGACAACGACCAGTCCGGCTGCGGCAGCGCGTGGACCGCGGCCTCGGGCGCGTCCGCGGCGATACGGCGATGGATGAGGGCGAGCTGTTCGCGGTAACGCTCCTCCGACGACGCCGCGACGATGTCGTTCGCTCCGATGAGCAGCGTCACCAGCGTGGGCGCGAACGTCGCGAGCAGCGGCAGCTCCTGGGCGACGAGGTCGTCGGTGCGATAGCCGTTCACCGCGGGGTTCCGCAACGCGACGTCGCGACCCTGAGCCGCCCAGAGACCTACGAGGACGGCCGGGAACGAACGCTCCGGCGTCGTGCCCGTGCCGATCGTGAACGAGTCGCCGAGGGCAAGCCAGCGCTCCGTGGGCGGAATGTCGATGGAATGCTCCGCTGTTCTAGTCTGTGGAAGCCGCTTCCAGAAAGGATCCTTCTTGGCCGACTACGACCTCGTGATCATCGGCGGGGGCCCCGCCGGGCTCACCGCCGGACTGTACGCCGCGCGCGCGAATATGAGCGCGGTCCTGCTCGAAGGAAAGGACGTCGGCGGCGAGATCCTCAACACCGACCTCATCGAGGACTACCCCGGATTCGAGTCCGTGACCGGGGCCGAGCTCGCGCAGAAGATGGCCGAGCATGCGCGCAAATTCGGTCTCAAGATCGACACGTACGCGCCGGTCAAGCAGATCCGGGTGGACGGCGATCGCAGGATCGTCGAGCTAGAGGACGGTACGACGCATCGCGCCTACGCGGTCATCGTCACCGTCGGCGGAGAGCCCGTGAAGCTCGGCGTCCCCGGCGAGACCGAATACCACGGCCGGGGTGTGTCCTACTGCGCCGTCTGCGACGGGGCGTTCTTCAAGGGGAGCGACCTCGCCGTCGTGGGCGGCGGCGACAGTGCCTTCCAGGAGGGGCTATTCCTCACGCGGTTCGCGAAGAAGCTCCACGTCGTCCACCGCCGCACCGAGTTCCGCGCCCAGGCGATCCTCCAGGACCGCCTGCTGGCGAAGGACATGGTGAATGTCGTGACGCCCGCGACGGTCAAGGAGATCGGCGGAGACAGCAGCGGCGTGAAGTGGATGGACGTGCAGCGCGACGGCAAGGTCGAGCGCATACCCGTCGAGGGCGTGTTCGTGTTCGTCGGATTCAGGCCCGTCGGAAAGCAGCTCTTCGCCGACCACATCGACCACGACGAGAACGGCTATCTCGTCACGGATCAGTACATGCAGACGAGCATCCCGGGCGTGTACGCCGCGGGAGATACGCGCGCGCAGCTCGCCAAGCAGATCACGACCGCCGTCGGCGACGCGACGACCGCGATCCTCCACGCGGAGCGCTACATCGAGGAGCTCAAGCACGCCGAGCGCGCGTTCCCGGAGGCACCGCGCGAGGTCTTCGCGCGGACGGCCGGCCGGATGCGCGTGCTCACGTACCCGCCGGGGTCCGTCGTGATCCGCGAGGGCGAGGCATCGGACCGCTTCTTCGTCATCTCGAAGGGCGAAGCCGTCGTGGTCCAGCGCGACGAGAGAGACCGCGAGCGCACGCTCAACACGCTGCGGCCTGGGGATTACTTCGGCGAGGTCGGCCTGCTCAGCGGCGAGGCGCGCAACGCGACCGTGCGTGCGAAGACGTCGCTGGAGGTCCTGGCGCTCGAGCAGGATGCGTTCCGAACGCTCGTCGACAGCTCGCAGGCGACCGGCGACGAGATAGCCCGCGTAGCGAAGACGCGCGCGCGCGCCTGACGCGGACGACCCGCGCTACGGTCGTCCGCCATCCTTGGGCGGCGACGCGCGGAGCGTGACGCAACACCGTCCGGGCTGCGGATCCAGCGCCGCGGTGACGCCGTCGGCGGCCGCGCCGTCGATGACGCCCTCCATGAACGCGAGGTTCATGCCGCAGACCAGATCCGGGTGACTTTGCGCGACCTCGTGGAACGGGCAATTGCGCATACGCACGACTCCACGGGGTGCCTCGATCGGCTCGTACCCCTGACTCTCCAGCACCTGGGTGA
>DATEDV010000276.1:0-2090 GCA_035281485.1 Candidatus Limnocylindria bacterium
ATCTTCGTCAAGGCGAGGCGCAGGTTGAGGATGCCGGTCGACGGGATCGCCGAGTCCGCCGCCACCTGCGCGGTGTCGTCGGCGCCGCTGAGCTGGTAGGGATACGAGTAGAACGCGTCGGTCCACGCATAGTCCGCGATCCCGCGCACGGTGCCGAAGCCGAAGCGCGCGAGCTCGGCGTCGAGCACCACGTTGACCGAGTGCTCGGGCGCGTGCACCACGGCGCGGTCGTCCGCGCGGTCCACGCCCTCGCCGTCGATGAACTTGTCGTACTCCGCGTCGAGGTACGCGTAGTTCACCGACAGCCGCGTGCCGTCGAACGGCACCCACGCGGCCTCGACCTCGACGCCCTGCAGGGTCGCCTCGCCGACGTTGCGCACGATCGTCGCGGCGGCGCCGGATCCGAGGAAGATCGAGGCCTGCAGGTCGCGCGCATCGCTGTGGTACGCGGCGACGTTGAGCAGGGCGTGTCCGTCGAGCCACGTGCTCTTCACGCCCACCTCGTAGGTCTTCTGCCGCTCGGGCTTGAAGGGCCGCTTCGTCTCGGCGACGTTGGCGGCCGAATCCTGCGTGGTGTCGCTGAACTCGCCGTTGAAGCCGCCGCTCTTGAAGCCTTCCGCGTAGCGCGCGTAGGTGTTGACGCTCTCGCCGAGCTGCCAGGCCACGGAGGCCATCGGCGTGGTCGCCGAGAACGTCTTCGACGCGTGCGTGTCCTCCGGGATGCGGTAGTCGAACTCGGCGGGCGGCAGCACGACGCACTGCTGGGCGGGGGAGTTGCAGCCGAGCACGCGGTCGAGCTCCTTCTTCTCGCGCGTGTAGCGCAGTCCGGCGGACACGGTCAGCGGCTCGAGGACATGCCAGTCGAGCTGGCCGTAGGCGGACTTCGCATCCGTCTCGGTGCCGTAGCGCGAGTCGAAACGCGCGAGCCCGCCGAGGAAGGTCTGCGGATTGTTCGTGTCGCCGTCGTCGGTGAACCAGTACAGGCCCGCCACCACGTCGAGATCGCCGACGGAGCCGATGGCCTGCAGGTCCTGCGAGAACTGGTCGTAGTCGGTGAAGCGCTGGGTGAACGCGACCAGGTTGGGCGAGCCGTCGAGGTCGAGCGAGTCGTTCCACTCCAAGGTGCGATAGCCGCTGATCGAGCGCAGCTTCAGGCCTTCGGCCGCCTGCCAGTCGAACGTCAGCGAGTGCCCGCTGACACGCGCGTGCTCGTACGACTCCGAGTTGACGTCGGCCTCGCGCCGGCGATCGGTGAAGACGTAGTCGCCGATCGACGGGAACAGCAGCGACACCGTGCCGCCGGGATCGAGCCGCGTCAGCTGCAGGTAGCTGTTCGACTGGTCGACGTCGGACCAGTCGAAGCGGTAGGCCGCCGTGATCGCGTCGGTGACGTCGAGATCGGCGGCGAGGCGCACCGCGTTCTGCGCGCGATCGCCGAACTCGTCGACCGGGTTGTCGGTGGTCTCGTCCACCCAGCCATCCCGATGCTCCATGCGCCAGCCGAGCGAGACGCGCAGCGGTCCGGCCTGCGGCATGTCGAGGGAGGCCTTGGTGACGAAGCCCTCCCAGCGCCCGAGCTCGACGGACCCCGAGCCCGCGAGCGTGCCCGAGGGCTTCGCGGTGACGAGGTTGATCGCCCCCGCCAGCGTGTTGCGGCCGTAGAGCGTGCCCTGCGGGCCGCGCAGGACCTCGACGCGCGCGAGGTCGACGATGTCGAAGATCGAGCCCTGGCTCTTGCCGATGTAGACGCCGTCGACGTACACGCCGACCGCGGGATCCCAGTAGATCGCCGGGTTGATCTGCGACACGCCGCGGATCGTGATCTGCGAGATCGTGCTGTTGGAGGGCGTCTTGCTGATCTGCAGGCCCGGCGCGACGGCGTTGAGGTCCGACAGGTTGTCGATGCCGCGCGACTCGATCTGGTCGGTCGTGATCGCGGTGACCGCGACCGGCACGTCCTGCAGCTTCTGCTCGCGCTTCTGGGCGGTCACCACGATCTCCTCGATCTTGGTGACGTCCGCATCGGTCGAGGCGCTCTCGGGTGCGGCGGTGTTGGGCGCCGGGGCGGGCGCGCCGTCGGCGGGCGGCGC
>DATEDV010000277.1:0-32189 GCA_035281485.1 Candidatus Limnocylindria bacterium
CGCGACCGCGACGAGCGCGGCCGGCAGCAGCGGCGCCAGAAGCAGAGAGCTCACGCGCTCCCTAGCGCGTGGTCACGAGATCGCGGATGTCGGCGAAGACACGAGCGCTGAGGAGGCCCCTGGTCTGTAGCTCCTCCACCCTGGTGAAGGCCTTCGCCTCACGTGCGCGGACGATGCGCGCCGCCGTGCTCGGTCCGATGCCGGGCAGCGCCTCGAGCTCGGCCGCCGTGGCTCGGTTGATGTCGATCTTCAGCTCCGCGCCGCCGCCGATGCTTCCCGCGGGTGGGATCTCGCCATGACGCGGCACGTACACGCGCGCGCCGTCGCGCACGTGCGCGGCCCTATTGAGGGCGGCGGGGTCCGCGTCGGGTGTGAGACCTCCTGCCGCGGCGATGGCGTCGCCGACGCGCGCGCCCGCAGCGAGGTGGACGACGCCGGGTCGGGCCACCGCACCGCCGACGTCCACGACGATAGGCGGCAACGGCGTCGGCTCCGGAGTCGCGTCGACGATCTCGATCGGTACCGGCGGAGCCGCGCGTGCGCGCACGACCAGCACGAGCGCACCCGCGGCGACGGCGAGGATGACGGCGAGGACGAGCGGTCTGGGCATGTCGGAAGCGTGGCGACATCGCGGCGCCGTGGGAAGCCCTTGGAGCTACCGCCGGCGTCACACGTTCATGCGACAGAGCGTGCGAAGAAGAGGGACCACACCTGCGTCGCCTAGTTCGCGCGCCGGCGCTCTCCGGGCGGCTGCATCTGCACGATGGACACCGGCAGGCTGCCGACGGCCTCGCCGTCGACGGTCAGCTCGAAGCGGTGCGTGCCGTACGTCGTAAAGCTCATGTTGTTGAGCTCGACGATGACGTTCACGTCCTGGCCGGCGACGGCGTGCACGCTGATCTCCGGCGGATTCGGCATCGACTGCTGACCGTCGGGGCGAAGCAGACGAACGATCACGTTATGGGCGCCGACGTCGAGGCCGAGGATCGCGACCAGGAACATCCGCGGGTGCTGCGCGGGGAGTCCGCTGACGCTGATGTTGCGGAAGATGCCCATGAGGCTCACTTTGCCGTCCTGCCCCACCAGCGCGTGATCGCAGAGCGCGCCCAGCCTGATCTCACCGCTCATGCGGTCACGATACTCACAATGCGGTCGGGCACGACGATCACCTTCGCCGGCCTCGTGCCGTTCAGCACGGCCTGGATCTTGGGGCTCGCCAGCGCTCTCTGTTGCACCTCGGCGTCCGGCAGTCCGGCCGCCATCACGATGCGGTCGCGGACCTTGCCGTCGACCTGGACGACGATCGTCACCTCACGCAGCGCCGCAGCAGCCTCGTCATACGCCGGCCAGCGCTGCTGATGGACCGATCCGGTGCCGCCGCGGCGATGCCACAGCTCTTCGGTCATGTGCGGCGCGAAGGGCGCCAGCAGCAGGATCAGCGTCGCGACGCCGTCATTGCGCGTGGGACCCGTGGCGTGCTGCAGCGTGTTCGCCAGCTCCATCATCGCCGCGACCGCGGTGTTGAAATGCTCGATGCTCAGGTCCTCGGTGACCTTCTTGATCGTCCGCTGGACCGCGCCGTCGACCTCCGCGTCGCGCGGGCCGGCGGGCTCGGGGTCCGCCAGGCCCAGCTCCCAGACGCGTCGCAGGAACCGATGCACGCCCTCGATGCCCGAGGCGTCCCAGTCGGCCCCGTCCACCCACGGGCCCATGAACATCATGAACAGCCGCAGCGTGTCGGCGCCGTACCGTCTCACGTATTCGTCAGGCGTCTGCACGTTGCCGCGCGACTTGGACATCTTGCGGCCCTTGAAGACGATGGTGCCCTGATAACGGAAGCGCACGACGGGCTCGTCAAACCACAGCTCGCCCAGATCGCGCAACGCCTTGCAGACGAAGCGCATGTACAGCAGGTGCAGGATCGCGTGCTCGACACCGCCGGTGTACTGCTTCACCGGCAGCCACTTCCGTCCCGCGTCCTTGTCCATGAACGCCGTGTCGATCTTTGGATCGACGTAGCGGTACATGTACCAGGACGAGTCGACGAAGGTGTCCATCGTGTCCGTGTCGCGGCGCGCCGGCTTGCCACACTTCGGGCAGCTCGTGTTCACGAAGGAGTCGACGCGCGCCAGGGGCGACCCGCCGCGTCCGGTGAACTCGACGTCGCGCGGCAGCTCCACCGGCAGCTGGTCGTACGGCACAGGCACGGCGCCGTCCGTGTCGCAGTGCACGATCGGGATCGGCGTGCCCCAGTAGCGCTGTCGTGAGATCAGCCAGTCGCGCAGCCGATACGTCACCGCGGCACCGCCGATGCCACGCTTCCTCGCCTCGGCCGCGACCGCGCTCTTCCCCACTTCGCTTCGCGTGCCGGTGAACGCGCCGCTGCGGACCATGACGCCCTCGCCGACGTACGCCGCGTCCAGTTCCGCGTGCTCCGCACCGTCAGGGCTGATGACCTCGCGGATCTCGAGCCGGTGTTTCTTGGCGAAGTCGAAGTCGCGCTCGTCGTGGCCGGGCACGGCCATGATGGCGCCGGTGCCGTAGGTCGACAGGACGTAGTCGGCGACCCAGATCGGGATGCGCTCGCCGGTGAAAACGTTGCGGGCGAACGCGCCGGTGTCGACCCCCGTCTTCTCACGTTCGGTCGAGGTGCGCTCGATCTCGGCCATGTTCCGCGCACGCTCGACGTATTTCTCGACATCGGCACGCCGCGGGCCTGCCGTGATCTTCGCGACCAGCGGGTGTTCGGGTGCCACGACCATGAACGTCGCGCCGTAGATCGTGTCCGGGCGCGTGGTGAAGAAGCGGATCTCCTCGCCGGCATGACCCTCGACCGGGAAGGTGATCTCCGCGCCCTCGGAGCGGCCGATCCAGTTCGTCTGCAGGACGCGCACGCGCTCCGGCCAATCCAGTCCGTCGAACCTCAGCAGCTCGTCGGCGTACTTCGTGATGCGGTAGAACCACTGCGTCATCTGTCGCTTCACGACGGGCGTATCGCAGCGCTCGCAGCGACCGGCGATGACCTGTTCGTTCGCCAGCACCGTCTCGTCCCGCGGGCACCAGTTCACCGGCGCGTCACCCCGGTACGCCAGCCCCTTTTCGTAGAGCTTCAGGAACATCCACTGGTTCCAGCGGTAGTACTCCGGGTAGCACGTGATGACCTCGCGACGCCAATCGATCGCGGTGCCCATGCGCTTGAACTGGTCGCGCATGTGGTCCATGTTCTTCTCGGTCCACACGGCGGGATGGATCTTGCGATCGATGGCGGCGTTCTCCGCATTGATGCCGAACGCGTCGAAACCCATCGGGAACAGCACGTTGTTGCCGCGCATGCGCATGAATCGAGCCGCCGCATCCGGCGGAGCGAACGCGTACCAGTGACCCACGTGGATGTCGCCCGACGGGTACGGGAACATCGTGAGGAAGTAGAAGTTCGGCTTGTCGCTGTCGTCGGGAGTGTCGTGGAGGCCGGAGCGCACCCACTCGTCCTGCCACTTGCCCTCGATGGTCGCCGGGTCGTACCGGTCGATCCGCTTCTTCGCCACCGCCATCGCGCTCGCCTCCTTTCGCCCTGAAATACAAAACGCCCTCCGCCCCACCGGCTGTTGCCGGAACGGGGACGGAAGGCGACTTCCGCGGTACCACCCCAGTTGAGAGCCGACCCATCTTTGCCGTGACGGCTGATCGATCAGTACAGCGCTTCGCGCTGTACCGGCGTCGCTCGTCGTCATCAGGAAGCTGCGGCTTCCTGCCTCCGTCTCGCTAGCCGGTGGAGCTGGCGGGATTCGAACCCGCGACCCCCACACTGCCAGTGTGATGCGCTCCCACTGCGCCACAGCCCCGATCGCTCTCCGCTCGAGCACGGTGATAACGGGTCGTGACCCCGGCGAGCGCTAGGTCATGCGATTCACGCTCGCGGCTCCCGGGCGAGTTCCGCGTCCCCGGACACCGGCTCGCACCATCCACCGGCTCTCTGGGTCAGGGGATCCGCGTACTGCTCCCGATCGCGGCCTGTTGAGAGGAAAGTATAGGCGGATGTACCCGCTCATCCGTATCGACAAACGCATCCCGGACGGCTCGATCTGGCAGACCAGGTGGGGCTACATGGTGCCGTCCGTCGCCGGATGGCTGCGGGTCTACCAGCCGACGGGTACACGTTGGTCAAATCCGCTCGGCGGCTGGACGGCGAAGGCTCCGGGAATCTCGATCTTCCATCCGGAACGTCCCTACGCCATCGCCTGTCATGGCCCGCAGAATGAGAAGCGCTTCTATATCGACGTGGCACACAAGGTCCGGCTCGCGGACGATGTTCTCGAGTTCGTCGATCTCTTCCTCGACGTGTTGATCGGTCCGGACGGCACGGTCAGCGAGAAGGACGAGCATCAGCTGGTGTTCCTGCCCGCGGTGGAGCGAAGGTTCGCACGCGCGGCCCGAGACGAGATCAGACGGCTCATCGCCGAAGGGAACGCCCTCTTCGACGTCCGCGGTCCGTACTACTCGCTGCCCGAAGACGCCGAGGCGCTCCCGCCGTCGACGCGGACGGCCGACCTGATCTAGCCGAACTCCGGTCCGGACCGCCGCATCGATACGGACTGGAGCACACCGAGCGCGAAGCAGATCGAGACGAGCGAGCTGCCACCGTGCGAGATGAACGGCAGCGGGATCCCGGTCACCGGCATGAGCGAGATCGCCATACCGACGTTCACCATGATCTGGAACACCAGCATCGCGACAACGCCGGAGGCCAAGAGCATGCCGAAGGCATCGCGCGCCCGGAACGCGACGCGGAGCGCGGCCATGAGGAGCAGGATGAACAGCGCGAAGAGGATGACCGCGCCGACGAAGCCGAGGTCCTCCGCGAGCCCGGCAAAGACGAAGTCGGACTCCGCGATCGGCAGGTAGCCCAGCGGCGACTGCGTACCCGCGGTGAGGCCCTTCCCGGTCGGCCCGCCCGAACCGACCGCGATGAGCGACTGGATGATGTTCCAGCCCGCTCCCTGCGGATCGGCGTAGGGGTCCATGAACGCGGTGAGCCGCGCCTGCTGGTAGGGCTTCAGCAGACCCCAGATGAGCGGCGATGCAGCACCGGCGAGGGCGACCATCGCGACGAGCTGCCAGATGCGCGCGCCGGCCATGAACGCCATGCCGAAGAAGATCGCGATGAACACCAGGCTGGTGCCGAGGTCGGGCTGGCGGTAGACGAGCACGAACGCAGGACCGAGGATCGCGAGCGCGAGGCCGATGGTGATAGGCGAGCCGATCTTGTCCTGGCGATCGGCGAAGAACTTCGCGAGCACGACGATCATGAGCACCTTCGCGACCTCGCTGAACTGGAACGAGATGCCGGCGAAGTTCACGGAGCGCTGGGCGCCAAGCGAGGACACACCGATGAACATGACGATCGCAAGCAGGCCGAGCGTCAGGAGGTACAGCAGCGGAGCGAACGTACCGAGCCAGGCGTAGTCGAACATCGCGACGGCGACCATGACCGCGAGCCCGATGGCGGCCCACAGCGCGCCGCGCAGCACGAACTGCATCGGATCGCCGGCGAGCGTCCTTGACTCCACCGTGACCGCGTACGTCATGACGAGTCCGTACGCGATGAGGAGGAGGGTCGCGATGAGCAGGTAAGGATCGACTTGGTCGAGCCGTCGTTCCCGAGGGCGGTCGTGGAGCGGCGACGACGACCGACGCATCGCCATCGCTTTGACGGTCATGGCGTCCCCAGCACGTACTGCTCGAGCACCCGCTGTGTGATCCCGACGGCGGGGTTGAAGCAGTTGTTGCACAGCGACCGGCTCGAGTCGAACGTGAAGATCACCATCGCGATCTCAGCGCTGGGATCCGTGTTGTCGGCCTTGGGCAGGAACGAGACGAACCAGTTGTGGAAGCCGAGCAGGTTCCGCCCGGCGCTGTCCTTGCCGGCGGACTGACCGAACTCGGCCGTGCCGGTCTTCCCCGCGATGGGCAGCTTCGCGTTCGGCATGTACGCGTGGCCGATGGTGACGACCCGCCGCGCGGACTCGCGGATGAGCGTGAGGTGGTCCGCCGCGATGCTCACCTTGCGCACGACCTTCGGCTGCTGCGTGAACACGACATTGCCCTTGGTATCCACGACCTCCTTCAGCAGGTGCGGCTGATAGAACGTGCCGCCGTTGGCGACGATCGCGTACGCGTTGAGCAGCTGCAGCGGCGTGACCGCGACGAAGCCCTGACCGATCGACGCGTGATACGTGTTGCCGATCGTCCACGGCTCGTCGAACGTGCGCAGCTTCCACTCGGGGCTCGGCATGATGCCGGCGGCCTCGCCGGGCAGATCGATGCCGGTGCGCTGGCCGAACCCGAGCTCGCTCCCGTACTTGTAGATCGCCTCCGGGCCGACTCCACGCTGTCCGGTGTTCGGATTGCCGCCCCCGAGCGTGTAGAAGTAGATGTCGCTCGAGTGAGCGAAGCCGTTCACGAAATCGACCGCGCCGTGCGCGCGCCAGTCGTAGAAGAGGTAACCGCCGACGTTCAGGATCATCGAGTTCACGTTGACGACGGTGCCGCGGCTCGCCACGCCCTCGTTCAGCGCCGAGACACCCGTGACCATCTTGAACGTCGACCCAGGCGGATAGATGTCGCCGATCGCCTTGTTCACGAGCGGACGCCGCGAGTCGCTGTTGAGCTGCTTCATCTGCTCGGGCGTGATGCCGTGGATGAACCAGTTGTTGTCGTAGCCGGGGTTCGAGTACATCGCGAGGATCTCGCCGTTCTGCGGGTTCATGGCGATGCCGACGGCCTGAGTGAACTTGTCCTCATCGACACCTTTTTTGAGTTCGGCTTCCAGAAGCTTCTGGAGGCGGTCGTCGATGGTGAGCACGACACTGTTGCCCGTCGTCGGCGGTGAGTACGCGAGCTGCTTGATCTCGCGCTGCGCGGCGTCGCGCTCGATCTCCCGCCACCCGTAGCCGCCGCGCAGGTACTGCTCGTAGACGGATTCCAGTCCGGTGCGGCCGATGAGATCCGTCTGCAGGTAGCCCTTCTCGCGCAGCGTCGCGTACTCCTCCTCGGTCACCGGGCCGACGTAGCCCAGCAGCGGCGCGTAGAGGACGGCGTCCTGGTACGAACGGATCGACTCGGCCTCGACGCGCACGCCGGGGAACATCTCGGCGCGCTCCGACAGCAGTAGCGCGACGTCGCGCGCCACCGGCTTGAGCGAGATCTTCACCGGCTCGTACGGGTTGCGCACGCGCTGCGCGTCGATGGCCTTCACGACATCCGCGGGCTCGCGCGAGAGCAGCGCGCCAAGGCGCTGCGCAAGGTCGGGCTGGCGAGACCGCGGCAGATCGACCGGGATGACCGTGACGGCGAAGCCCGGGAGATTCCGGGCGAGGACCTTGCCGTTCCGATCGACGATGATCCCCCGCTCTGCTTCGACCGGCAGGCGCAGGACCCGGTTCTGTTCGGCGAGCACGCGGTAGTGGCTGCCGTTCACGACCTGCAGGTCCCAGAGACGCACCGTGAGCGCCGTGAAGACGACGACGATCACGAGCGACATCGCGACGAAGCGGCGCGGCCGGGCGAAGTCGCGCGTGGTGGTCCTCACAGGCCGAAGGATGCCTGCTTCTCGGTGCTCTGACGCATCGACCTCGCGATCGGATAGGTAGCGATCGCGAGCACGCCGTTGTACACCGCGCCGGCGGCTGCGCCGCCCGCGAGAAGCAGGGGCTCGGCGAGTGGCTGGCCGACGGCCGTGAGGATCAGCAGGTACAGGAGGCCGGCTCCGAGCGTCGCGACCCCGACGAGCACCGCGCCGCCGATGACGGAGCGCGGGCGCAGCGTGCTCTCCCCCAGCCCCACGGCGGCCACCGGGAAGAGCGACGCGAGCGCCATCGCACCGAGCGGTCCACCCGACAGCAGGTCGGCGGCGAGACCGCCGACGAACGCCCACCAGATCGCTTGGCGTGCACCGCTTGCGACGGACCACGAAGCCGCGACGAGAACAGGGAGATTGGGGCGAGCCCCCGCGACCGACACGAACGGCACCACCGATCCTTGGAGGAGCGCCGCAGCCAGCGGAACAGCGATAGCGAGCGCGACGCGCACGGAGCCCTCCTCTGGTCGCTGAACGCGCGCGCGGCCGGGACGCTACGCGCACGGCTTCCCCTCGGGAGCGGTCAAAAATGGTAGCGATGGTCGGTTGACCGCGCACTGGGGCTAGTGCAGGGAGAGTGCACCAGCGCAGGATGAGCAGGAACTGATACAGGACGCCGGGAGGTCGGTTCGGCTACAATTGACGTACGGAAGGCCTCGGTTTCGTTCCTATTTTTCCCTAGATTCGGCGGCCGATGTTTCACGTGTGACAGGGGGCGCGATGACGGTGCTCGTCGTCAGCAATCAGAAGGGTGGGGTAGGGAAAACGACTACGGCCATCAGCCTTGGCGCAGCCTTGGTGGAGAGCGGCCAGCGCGTGCTGATCGTCGACCTGGACCCTCAGGCCAACGCCACGAGCGGCCTCGGCATCAGCAAGGCCCAACCGAACGGGATTCACGGTGCCTTGCTCAGGGAGCGCCCACTCGCGGAAGCAGTCGTGAGGACCGACCTGCCTGGACTGGATCTCGTCCCATCCGGCCCCGACATGGCCGGAGCCGAAGTCGAGCTCGTGCCGCTCATGGCCCGGGAGTACCGGCTGCGTCAGGTCCTCGGCGATACAGGCCGCTACGACACGGTGCTCATCGACTGCCCGCCGTCCCTTGGATTGCTCACCATCAACGCGCTCGCGGCAGGTGATGCCGTGATCGTCCCGGTGCAGTGCGAGTACTACGCGCTCGAGGGCTTGGCCCAGCTCCTCGACACCATTGGCGCGGTCCGACGGCGCCTCAACGAGCGGCTCGAGGTGCTCGCGATCGTCCTCACCATGGAGGATCGTCGCAATCGGCTCTCGATGCAGGTCGTCGACGAGGTCCGCACGCACTTCCCGGAGCTCGTGGCGCGGGCACGCATACCGCGGACAGTCCGCTTGGCGGAAGCGCCCAGCCACGGAAAGCCGATCAGCGTCTACGACCCGGACTCGCGCGCCGCGAAGGCCTACGCGGAGCTGGCGCGTGAGCTCCTGGCCCGCCTGAAGTCGCGCGAGCCGATCGCGCTGGCCGGAGCCATGGTCTGATGGCGCGCACCGGCCTGGGCCGCGGCCTCGATGTGCTGCTGGGTGCGCCGCCGGAGACACCGCCGGCGCCTCTGCAGCAGCTGGGCACAGCGGAGATCCCGCTCGCGAGCGTCCGCCCCAACCGCCAGCAGCCGCGCACGGTGTTCGATCCAGAGGGGATCAGCGAGCTGGCCGCGTCGATCAAGCGTCACGGTGTGCTGCAACCGATTGTGGTATCTCGCGACGGGGACGCCTACGAGCTCGTGGCGGGCCACCGCCGCGTGCTCGCGGCGCGGCTCGCGGAGAAGACGACGATCCCCGCGATCGTGCGCGACGACGTGCGCGATCGGCTCGAGCTCGCCCTCGTTGAGAACCTCCAGCGCGCCGACCTCAACGCGATCGAGACCGCGCGGGCATACAAGCTCCTCATGGAGACGTACGACCTCACGCAGGATCAGGTCGCGGAGCGCGTCGGCAAGTCGCGCTCGCAGGTGGCGAACATGCTGCGCGCCCTCACCGCCCCGCAGCCACTGCAGGATGCCGTCATGGAGGGGAAGATCAGCGAGGGTCACCTTCGCGCGCTTCTGCCGCTACCTCTTTCGGACGCGCTGCAGGCCCTCGCGTCGGTCATCGCGAAGGGCCTCTCGGTGCGCGAGGCGGAGGCGCTCGCGCGCAAGATGGTCCATCCGACGCGCCGCGGGCGCTCGCGCCCGCGGCTCCGCGGCGGCGATCCGGATCTGGCCCAGGTGACGAGCGAGCTGCGTGCGGCGTTAGGCACGAAGGTGGAGGTGCTCCGCGGCCGCAAGGGCGGACGGATCGCTATCAACTACTACTCGGACGAGGACTTCGAGCGGCTCTACGAGCTGCTTGTCCGCGCGGGCCGGGCTTAGGGAGACCACGTGGCGGTAAAGAAAGAGGACACACGCTTGAAGTCGGGCGGTGGCGACGGCTACAGCGCGAAGGACATCCAGGTCCTCGAGGGCCTTGAGGCGGTCCGTCGACGCCCCGGCATGTACATCGGCACGACCGACATCCGCGGCCTGCATCACCTCGTGCGCGAGGTGCTCGACAACTCGATCGACGAGGCGATGAACGGCACCTGCGACCGCATCGACGTGTGGATCCACAAGAACAAGGACATCACGGTCGCCGACAACGGCCGCGGCATCCCGGTCGACAAGCAGCAGCAGACCGGGAAGTCGGCGCTCGAAGTCGTGCACACGATCCTCCACGCCGGCGGCAAGTTCGGCGGCGCGGGCTACAAAGTGTCCGGCGGTCTGCACGGTGTCGGCGTGTCGGTCGTGAACGCCCTGTCCACCGAGCTCGTGGTGGAGGTCCACCGCGACGCCAAGGTCTACACACAGACGTACGCACGCGGGAAGCCGACCGGCGCGGTGAAGACGATCACCAAGGCGCAGCTGCCCCCGCCGCCCAGCATCGAGTGGAAGGAGCGCGCGCGGGCCACCGGAACGGTCACGCGTTTCACGCCGGACCCGCAGATGTTCCCGGTGATCGAGTGGGACGCCGCCGTGATCGAGCAGTGGCTCCGCGAGACGGCCTATCTCAACAAGGGCCTCTTCCTCGCGCTGCATGACGAGAGGACCGACGCCGAGGCGAATTACTACTTCGACGGCGGCATCATGTCGTTCGTTCGCCACCTGAATCGGTCGCACGCGGTCCTGCACGCGAAGCCCGTCTACATCGAGAAGACCTACGAGAACGACACGGTCGTCGAGGTCGCGCTCCAGTACAACGACAGCTTCGTCGAAAAGGTCTACACGTTCGCGAACAACATCAACACGATCGACGGTGGCGCCCATCTCACCGGCTTCCGCAACGCGCTCACGCGCACGCTGAACGCCTACGCGCGCAAGAGCGGTCAGCTGAAGGACGCCGACCCGAACCTCACCTCCGAGGACGTGCGCGAAGGCCTGACGGCCGTGATCAGCGTGAAGATCAAGGAGCCGCAGTTCGAAGGTCAGACGAAGACGCGGCTCGGCAACGCCGAGGTGGCCGGCCAGGTCGCGGCCGCGGTGAACGACGCGCTCGGCCAGTACCTCGAGGAGAACCCCGGCGACGCGAAGCGCGTCGTCGAGAAGTGCCTCACCGCGTTCCGCGCGCGCGAGGCCGCGCGTAAGGCGCGCGACCTGGTGCTGCGCAAGGGCGCGCTCGACGGCTTCTCGCTACCGGGCAAGCTCGCGGACTGTCAGGAGCGCGACCCCGAGAAGAGCGAGCTCATCATCGTCGAGGGCGTCTCGGGAGGCGGGAATGCGAAGTCCGGTCGCGATCGCCGTTTCCAGGCGATCCTCCCGCTCAAGGGGAAGATCCTCAACGTCGAGAAGGCGCGCGCCGACAAGATGCTCGGCAACGAGGAGATCAAGGCGCTCATCGTCGCGCTCGGCACCGGCATCGGCGACTACTTCGACGCGAAGAAGCTCCGCTACGGGAAGACGATCCTGCTCGCCGACGCCGACGTGGACGGCGCGCACATCCGCACGCTGCTGCTGACGCTGCTCTACCGCCACTTCCGCCCCTTGGTCGAGGAGGGCCGCGTCTACATCGGCCAGCCACCGCTCTACCGCCTGCAGCTGGGTAAGGAAGTGCGCTGGGCCTATTCCGACAACCAGCGCGACAAGGCGATCAAGGAGCTCAAGACGCTCGCGAAGGCGAAGCGGGACAAGCGCGCCGAGAAGGCGGAGGCCGCGGACGATGAGAAGCCCGCGAAGGGCCGCCGCCGTGCCGCGCAGCCGGCGAGCGAGGCAGCGGACGGCGCCGATGGCGAAGGCGCCCCGACCTCGACCGACGAGGGGACCGACGACGGCAAGGGCGGCCGCGAGCCGGCGATCTCGCGCTACAAGGGCCTGGCGGAGATGAGCGCCGAGCAGCTGTGGGACACGACGCTCAACCCGCTGACGCGAACGCTCAAGCGCGTGACGCTGGAGGATGCGGAACAGGCCGACTTCGCGTTCGACGAGCTCATGGGCACCGAGGTCGAGGGGCGCAAGAAGTGGATCATGGCCAACGCCGCGAAGGCCGAGCTCGACTTTTAGTGGCGCGGCTGTCGGAGCTCGGGATCAACTTCGCGCACCACTGTTTCGCCTGCGGGCGATTGAATGAGGCCGGCCTGCATCTCGACTTCGACGTCTCGCGCGACCGCGCCGAGACGCGCTTCACACCCGAGCGCCGTCATGAGGGGTATGACGGCACCGTCCACGGCGGGATCGTCACCGCACTGCTGGACGAGACGATGGGCTGGGCGATCTTCCATCAGGGGATCTGGGCCGTCACGACGCGCCTCTCCGTCTCCTTCCGCCGGCCGGTCACGGTGGGCGAGGAGCTTCGCGTCGTCGGCGAGGTCACGCGGCGTCGCAGCCGCGCCATCGAGACCCGCGGCACGGTGTCACGCGTATCGAGCGGTGACGTCCTTGCCGAGGCCGAGGCGACATTCCTGGTGATGTCCGAGGACCAGCGGCGGGAGCTCCAGCGCCGGTACTCGATCGACGACGAGGTCTTCGCGCGCGTGCGCGAGGCGGTCGAGCGTGAACATGCGACAGATCGCGAGAGGGAGTACCTGCGTACGTGATGCAGCAACCAGGGGACGACCGGGTCATCGACGCCGAGCTCGAGCACGAGATGCGCAAGGCGTACCTCGACTACTCGATGAGCGTCATCGTCGCGCGTGCCCTCCCCGACGTCCGCGACGGTCTGAAGCCGGTGCAGCGCCGGATCCTCTGGACGATGAACGAGATGGGTCTGCGCAACGACCGTCCGTACCGCAAGTGCGCGGCGATCGTCGGTGACGTGATGGGGAAGTACCACCCGCATGGCGACGTCCCGATCTACGACGCGCTCGTGCGCCTCGCGCAGGACTTCGCCGCGCGCTACCCACTGGTCCAGGGTCAGGGCAACTTCGGCTGCTTCTCCGGGGACACGAAAGTGGAGCTCTACAACGGCGAGCAGCGGACGCTGGCCGAGCTCGTCGACATGGCGCACCGCGGTGCCCGCGTCGACGTGTTCACGGTCGACGCGCACCGCAACGTGCGTATCAAGCCGATGCGCGCCCCGCGCCTGGTCCGTCGCAACGACCCGGTCCAGAAGGTCACGCTCGAGTCGGGGGCCGAGATCGTCTGCACACCCGACCACCGCTTCATGCTGCGCGACGGCACGTACCGCGAGGCGCGCGAGCTCAAGGCGAAGGACCAGCTCATGCCGTTCGCGCGATCCTCGATCCCCGAGCGCCTGCACCGCACGGGCGCGTTCCCGATCCCGGCGAGCCTCACGCAGAAGGTGGCGAAGGTCGAGCCGGCCGGCCGGGCGGACGTGTACGACCTCACGGTCGACATCACGCAGAACTTCGCCATCGCCGCCGGCATCTTCGTCCACAACTCGATCGACGACGACCCGCCGGGCGCGTCCCGCTACACCGAGGCGCGCCTGGCGGCGATCAGCGCCGAGATGCTCGCGGACATCGACAAGAACACCGTCGATTTCGTGCCGAACTACGACAACCGACATCAGCAGCCGACGGTGATGCCGGCGCGCCTGCCGAACCTGCTCATCAACGGCTCGGCGGGCATCGCCGTCGGGATGGCGACGAACATCCCACCGCACAACCTGCGCGAGGTCCTGACCGCGGAGAAACGGCTCATCGACGACCCCGATCTCACGAACGACGACCTCTGCGAGACGATCCTCGGTCCCGACTTCCCGGGCGGCGGGATCATCTACCGCTTCGAGGACGAGAAGAACGTCGAGACCGGGAAGTCCGAGCGCGTCGACGGTATCCGCCGTGCCTATGCGAACGGGCGCGGCCGGATCGTGATGCGCGCGAAGGCCCACAAAGAGGAGATGCGCGGGGGTCGCGAGGCGGTCGTCGTCTCGGAGCTGCCGTACGCGGTGAACAAGGCGTCGCTCATCGAGAAGATCGCGGAGCTCGTCCAGAACAAGCGCCTCCAGGGCATCAGCGACATCCGCGACGAGAGCGACCGGGAGGGCATGCGGATCGTCATCGAGGTGAAGCGCGACGACTCCGCGGACCGCGTGCTGAACAACCTGTTCAAGCACACGGCCATGCAGTCCGCCTTCAACCTCAACATGCTCGCTCTCGTCGACCAGGCCCCGCGCGTGCTGTCCCTCAAAGAGGTCCTGCAGCACCACATCGACTACCGGCGCGAGGTCATCCGCCGGCGCACCGAGTTCGACCTGAACAAGGCCAAGGAGCGCGCGCACATCCTCGAGGGCTTCAAGATCGCGCACGACCACATCGACGCGATCATCAAGCTCATCCGCGCGCACAAGGGCCAGGAGCTCCTCCTCATCGGCAAGCTGCGCGAGGGTTTCGGCCTGTCCGAGGCGCAGGCGCGGGCGATCCTGGAGATGCAGCTCCGGCGTCTGTCGGGCCTGGAGCGCGAGAAGCTCGAGCAGGAGTACGAGGCGACGATCAAGCTCATCGCCGAGCTCGAGTCGATCCTCGCGAATCCGCGGCGGATCCTCACGCTGCTCAAGGCCGACCTCGACGAGCTCGCTGAGAAGTACGGCGACGACCGGCGCACCGAGATCCGCGACGACGTGCCCGGCCAGTTCACGGACGAGCAGCTCGTCGCGGACGAGGACGTCGTCATCACGCTCTCGAGCCGCAACTACGCGAAGCGCATGCCGCTGTCGACGTACCGCGCGCAGCACCACGGCGGCCGCGGCGTCATCGGCATGCAGACCCGCGAGGAGGACGACGTCGAGCACCTCGTCGTCGCGCGGAACCACGACAAGCTGTACGTCTTCACCGACCGCGGGCGGGTGTTCGCGCTGAAGGCCTACGAGCTGCCGGACGCGAGCCGCACCGCGAAGGGCACGCCGATCCAGAACATCCTCGAGGCGATGCAGCAGGGAGAGCGCGTCTCTGCGCTCGTCGCGCTGCGCGACACCACGACGACGCAGTTCCTGATGATGGCGACGCGCAAGGGCTTCGTGAAGAAGACCGCGCTGTCGGAATACGCGACCGTGCGGCGCGCCGGCCTCATCGCGATCGCGCTGCGCAAGGGCGACGAGCTCGCCTGGGTCGCCCCGTGCGGGAAGGACGACCGCATCATCCTCGCGACGCGCAAGGGCAAGGGCATCTGCTTCAAGGCCTCGGACGCCCGACCGATGGGCCGGCCGACGCAGGGCGTCACCGGCATCCGCCTGCAGAAGGGCGACGAGGTCGTCGGCATGGGCATCGCGCGTCCGCGGACCGAGGTCCTCTCGGTCACGGAGAACGGCTACGGCAAGCGCACCGCGGTCGAGGAGTTCCCGACGCAGGGCCGCGGCGGCCAGGGCGTGATCCTCGCCTCGCTCGGCCCGAAGACCGGCAACGTCGCCGCGATGCAGATGGTCGACGAGGGGAGCCAGGAGATCCTGCTCATCTCGACCACCGGTGTCGTCATCCGTACACCGCTGGACCAGATCCGCGTCCTCGGCCGGCCGACGATGGGCGTGAAGGTCATGACCACCGGCGACGCGAAGATCGCGTCGATCGCCACCTTCACGACGACCCGGCCGACGCAGACGCAGCTACCGGTGAAGTGATCCCGCTCCGACGCGCACGCGCCGCGCGGTCGGGTTCACGGCGGTAGCGATCCGGCAGGCAGCCGGACGCCGTCTCGCGGCGGGGTCAAACGCGCGTACGAATTCGGTCGCAGCAGTACCAATTCCGGCCGTTTGGCCGTTGTTTCGACGCATGCGGGCCGATATGGTCTCCCCAGTAGCCGAGGACCGTGGCGCCGGTTGCCGCCAGAACGAGCAGGCAGGCGCCGCGGGACGGCTTTTGAGAGGGAAGGCACGGGCTTGATCGCGCTCGACGACGTCAGCAAGCGCTACCCCAATGGGACCTTCGCCTTACGGGACGTCGACCTCCGGATCGACTCCGGCGACTTCCTGTTCCTGGTGGGATCGTCGGGCGCCGGAAAGTCGACGCTGATCCGGCTGCTCATCCGCGAAGAGTTCGCGACGACCGGGCGCGTGGTCGTCGACGGCGAGGACGTCGGGCGCATGTCGCGCTCGCGCGTCCCGCGTCTGCGCCGGAAGGTCGGCGTCGTGTTCCAGGACTTCAAGCTGCTGCCGAACAAGACGGTCGCCGAGAACGTCGCGTTCGCGCTTCTGGTCACCGGTCACGAGGGACGCCTGGTGCGCGAGGAGACCGAGCGCGCGCTCTCGCTCGTCGGACTCACCGCGCGGCGCGACCACTTCCCGAGCCAGCTCTCGGGCGGCGAGCAGCAGCGCACGGCGATCGCGCGCGCGCTCGTGAACCGTCCGCGCATCCTCATCGCAGACGAGCCGACGGGGAACCTCGACCCGGTGACGAGCTGGGAGATCATCAAGCTGCTCACGCGGGTGAACGAGCTCGGCACGACGATGGTGATGGCGACGCACAACGCAGAGATCGTGAACGCGCTGCGCCGTCGGGTGGTCCATCTGGACCACGGCATGGTGGTGCGCGACGTGCGCGAGGGGCTGTACGCCGCGTGAGGCGCATCGGATATGTCCTCAGCGCGGCGGGTCAGGGCTTCTGGCGCAACCCGGTGATGAGCCTGGCCTCGACGTTCACGGTGACGCTCATGCTCCTGCTCTTCTCCTTCTTCCTGACCACCGACCGTGGATTGCAGGCCGCGGTGACCCTGCTCGAGTCGAAGGTGGAGCTCGCCGCGTTCCTCGACGACAACGCGAAGGTCTCGCAGGTCCTCGCCCTGAAAGCGCGCATCGAGTCCGACGCCGCGGTGTCGCGCGTCGAGTACGTCGACAAGGAGCAGGCGCTGAAGCGGCTCCAGGAGATCGCCGAGCGGCGCAAGGACTTCGTCATCGCGAACGTCGAGACGAACCCGCTGCCGGCGTCGCTCGAGGTCAAGCTCTCGGACGCGCGCCAGGCCAAGCGACTCGGTGACGACCTCCGCGCGGAGATCGGCGGCGGCGTCGTCACCGACGTCATCGACAACCCGCAGGTCGTCGACCAGCTCCTCACGATCACGCGCGTGCTGTCGGTGGGCGGCATCGTGATCCTCGCGATGATGCTGTTCGTCGCGCTCTTTGTGATCGTCAACACCATCCGCATCGCGGTGCACGCCCGCCGGGACGAGATCGAGATCATGCAGCTCGTCGGCGCGTCGGACGCGTTCGTACGTTGGCCGTTCATCCTCGAGGGGATGCTCGTGGGCGCCCTCGGGGCGGTCGTCGCGCTGTCGATCGTGTTCGCCGCCTCGGGCCCGGTGACCGGCGCGATGCTGGATTTCCTTGCCACGCTGCCGATCTCGCTGGGGCCGGAATTCGCGTTCCAGCTGGCCGCAAGCGTGCTGGGCGTGGCGCTCCTGGTGGGTGCCGGAGGGGCGACGCTGTCGGTGCGCGCCCACCTCGCCAAGTGACACGGCGTCGAGCCTTGACCACGGGCCGCTCCCGGTGGGACGATGCGCCCGTCATGGAAGCTCCCCGGAGTGGCCGGGGAGGTGGGTGGAGGAAGAGCGGACTTCGCGCGACCGTCGTCGCGCTCGTTGCGCTCGCCTTCTTCGTCGGACAGCAGATCCCCGCAGCCGCCGACGACCCGCTCGCCGAGGCGCTGCGCCGCAAGGAGGCGCTCGAACGCGCCGTCGCGGTCTCGCGCCAGAACGCCGAGCGCTACAAGCAGGCCGCGAACCGCTTCCAGGCCGCGGTCGACTCCGCGAACGCGCGGATCTCCGATCTCGCCCAGCGCCAGGCCGACGCCGAGAACGAAGCCGAGGCGCTGGGGTACGAGATCCAGATCGCGGAGGAGCAGCTCGCGGTCGTCGCGTTCCAGCTGGACGAGACGAAGGCCTTCGCGGATTCGCTGAACGCGCAGGCCGCGGAGCAGCAGCGACAGCTCGTCAAGCGCGAGGACCTCTACGCGAGGCACCTCGTCGCGACGTACCGCCAGGCGCTCATCAGCCCGCTCGAGATGCTGCTGTCGTCGCGCACGCTGACCGAGTTCGCCAACCGCGTGCAGCAGATGATCTTCGTCAACCGGCAGGATCAGCAGCTCGCGCACGAGATCCGCACCCTCCGCGCGGACACCGTGGCCAAGCTCGAAGATGCCGCGGGCAAGCAGCGCGAGATCCTCGGTCTTCAGGACCAGATCACGACGCAGCGGAAGCATCTCGCGGAGCAGAAAGCGAAGTACGAGGAGCTCGTCGCGCAGATGCAGACCGCGATCGAGCAGCAGGCCGAGGAGCGCGCCAACGCGGCGATGAACAGATCGCAGGCCGTCGGCGCGCTGGGCGCGGCCAATCGCGAGACCGCCGACCTCAACCGCAGGCTCGAGGAGGCCGAGCGGCAGTACGCGAACCTCGCGGCCCAGCTCGCCGCGAAGAGCGGCCTCGGCGCCTTCAACGGCTCGAAGCTCGCGATGTGGCCGGTGAACGGACCGATCACGTCAGGCTTCGGCGCACGCTGGGGCGGCTTCCACAACGGGATCGACATCGCCGCGCCCAAGTTCACGCCGCTGCGGGCGGCGTCGTCAGGTCAGGTCGTCACCGTCGGGCGGCCGTACATCGCGTACGGCGACACCGCGGTCGTCGTCATCATCGCGCACGGATACAACTTCTCGACGCTGTACGGCCACCTCGATGACTCGCGCTGGCCTCCAGTGCGGGTCGGGCAGTTCGTCGCGGCCGGCACGGTCATCGGTTACGTGGGTATGACGGGCTGGACCACCGGGCCGCACGTCCACTTCATGACGATCGTCAACGGCCAGGCCGTGAACCCGCGCCCGTACCTGCCCTGAACTAGCAGCTCGTCTTCGCGGCCTTCGCCGCGGCGCCTCGCTGCGGGCTCAAGGCTGGTGGTTGCTCCTCGCCGGAGTGAATCCGGCTCGGTCGCTCCTGCCGCGTCGCCACGCTTGCGTCCGTTTTCAATTGCGACGGGCGTCACATTGACGAGGGCTCCGAAGGCGTGTGAGCATGGACGGCGAAAGAAAGGAGGTGATGTGGAGTGGGCGATGCCAATGGGAAACCAAAGACCCAGGGGCGCTCACTTCGGCCTTTCGTAATGAAACCAACTGAGGTGATCGCGAGCTAACCCGCGGTCTTTGGAGACCCGGTGACGGCGGCGGCAGCGATGCCGCCGCCGTCTCTTTTTGCCGTCTGTACGCTCTGCCGGTGCCCGATCGGAGATCACCGGCGACCGCGACACCCGAGAAGAAGTCGCGCGACGTACAGCTGGCCGACAATCGCAAGGCGCTCTTCGACTACGCCATCGAGGAGCGGGTCGAGGCGGGCATCGCGCTCACCGGCACCGAGATCAAGTCGCTGCGCGCGGGTCACGTGAACCTCCGGGACGGCTACGCGCGGATCGAGAACGGCCAGGCATGGCTGCGGAACGTGCACATCGCTCCGTGGACGCACACCGCGCGCGACAACCACGAGCCGCTACGGCCACGGAAGCTGCTGCTGCATCGCGGCGAGATCGGCCAGCTCGCCGGCGCGGTCTCCCAGAAGGGCTACACGCTGGTGCCGCTCCGCATGTACACGAAGGGCGGGCGCGCGAAGGTGGAGATCGGTCTGGCGCGCGGGAAGAAGCGCTACGAGAAGCGTCAGGTGATCAAGGAGCGCGAGGCGGCTCGCGAGATGCAGGCCGCCGTCCGCCGGCGGGTCTAACCGCCGAAGGCCGGCGCGCCCTCGCGCACGTCGTCGGTGCTGGGGCGCGGAGTGTGCCCACGCAGCGGCACCTCCTTCAGGAACAGGGACACCACGATCGCGATGCTCACGACCGCCGCGGCGTAGACGAACACGTCGTGGAGCGAGAGCGCGAGCGCGGTCCTGATCGCGTCGAGCACCTGATCGAAGAGCGGCTGCGCCTGCGGCGGCAGCGAGGCGCGCGTCGTGGCGATCCGCGCGGGATCGAAGATGGCCTGGGCGTTCCCGCCGGTTGGCAGCGCGGCCGAGACCTGAGGCGGCAGACTGAGCGCCGCGACCTGCGCGCGGATCCGCTCGGGCAGCTGGTGCGACACCACCGCGCCGAGGATCGCCACGCCGATCGTGCCCCCGATGTTCCGCCAGAACTGGATCTGGCTGGACGCGACACCGAGATAGCGCTGCGGCAGCGCGCTCTGGGTCGCATTGAGGTACAGCGGCATCGCGACGCCCATGCCGATGCCGACGAGGATGAGCGCGCGCACGACGTCCGTCTCGGGAGTGCCGACGGTGACCTGCGCCAGGGCAAGCAGCCCCGCGACCATCACGATGAGCCCGATCGTGCCCAGGTAGCGGTAGCGGGTGATGCGGAGCATGAGCTGACCGGTCACGATGCTCGCGCCGATCAGCCCGAGCATCATCGGGGTCGCGAGAAGGCCCGAGTCCGTCGCGCCGACGCCGAGCACGCCCTGGTAGACGAGGCCGATGTACACGATCGCGCCGAACATGCCGAACGCGGTGAAGAAGCCGGCGACGGTCGAGACCGCGAACGTCACGTTCTTGAACAGCGCGAACGGCACGATCGGATGCGCCACGCGCTGCTCGACGATGAAGAACAGGACCCCCATCACCGCGGCGGCGCCCAGCAGGCCGACGACCTCGGGCGACGTGAACTCGTGATCGCGCGTGATCGAGAAGCCGACGAGGAGCGGGATGAGCGTCGCGGCCAGAAGACCCGCGCCGAGGAAGTCGATGTCCCGCAGGGACGCGGTGTGGCGCGTCCGCGGCATCGTGAGGAGGACGACGGCGATCGCGAGGATGCCCACCGGGACGTTGACGTAGAAGATCCAGCGCCAGCCGACGTTGTCCGTGAGGTATCCGCCGACCGTGGGGCCGACGACCGACGCGAGGCCAAAGATGGCGCCAAAGACGCCCTGGATACGCGCGCGGGTCTGCGGGGGGAAGAGATCCGCCAGAGAGGCGAAGACGCTCGCGAACAGCACGCCGCCGAAGAGCCCCTGGATCCCTCGGAACGCGATGAGCTCGGTCATGTCGCGCGCCTGGCCGCAGAGCGCCGACGCGAGCACGAAGCCGGCCATGCCCACGAGCAGGAACGGCTTGCGCCCGAAAAGATCGCCGAGCTTTCCGGCGATCGGGACCGTCGTCGTCGACGCGACCATGTACGCCGTCGCGACCCAGGCGAAGTACTCGAGACCGTTGAGGTCGGCGACGATACGCGGAAGAGCGGTACCCACGATCGTCTGGTCCAGAGCCGCGAGGAACAGCGCGAGACCGACCCCGACCGAGGCGAGGATGCGCGCGGTGCGATCCAGCTCAGCGGGCATCGGCGCTCTCCTTTCGCGATCTCCGGCGCAGCGTGCGCCGCGAACGTGAAGGACCGATGAAGCTCCGGCGCAGGATCGCCGGAGAGGTCGCGGCCGCGTCGAACGCGACGTTGAGATCGGTGAGCGCCGCGCGCAGACGGCGCCGCTGCGGCGGCGTGAGGCTCTGAAGCACCTTCACCAGCGCGGTGGACGCCGCGAGCTCGTAGCGCTCCCGGACGCGCCGGCCCTCCGCGGTGAGGGCAAGAACGACCGCGCGCCGATCGTCTGGATCCGATTCGCGCTTCACGAGGCCGTCGTGCACGAGTCCCTCGACGAGCTCGGTCACGGCGGGGGCGCCGAGACGCAGGCGCTGCGCGACCAGACCGGCGCGCAGCGACCGGTCCCCGAGGACCCAGAGGAGCTTTCCGCGCTCCGGCGACGCCATGCCACACCGCTGAGCGGCGTCCCACGCGACGCGCCCGAAGCGGGGGAGGATCGCCAGCACGGCGCGAGCAAGCCTGAGGTCGTCGCCGGACGCTATTTTCGTCACCGTTCCTTCGGTCCCTGAATAGTTCGGAGACCGAAGTATATAGGCGTGCCGCTAGCCTCCGGCCGACTCCACGGCTGGCTGTTCGAGGTCGGCCGAGAAGAACGTCCGGCCGCCGCACGTCGCGCAGACCGCCGGAGCGGCCGCGCCGTGGGTGATGGTGCCGCACGCCTCGCAGCGGAAGTGCTGCTGTCCGCCGGTCGCCGGGATCACGGCAGGTGACTGTGCGAGCAGCTGCCGGATCTTCCCGAGCTCGCGCGCGACGGCGAGCGGCTCCGTTCCCGCGCCGGACTGATCGGCTTCGATGAGCTGCTGGGTGAGCGCGTCGAGGCGGCGCAGCGCGTCTTGCATCGTTGACCTCCCCGGGAACCGTTAAAGAGGATACGTTTCCTGGTGCGCGCACGTGACACCGGCCGGGCCACTCGTTCTCACGGCAGCGGGTCGAGCGCCGTTCTAAAGTCGCGTGATGCCGTACCTCGTGTTCGTCGGTTGCTGCCTCATCTGGGGAAGCACGTTCCTCGCGATCCGGATCGGTAACGAGACGGTACCGCCGGTCTGGGCGGCGACGATCCGCCTGCTGCTGGCCGCCCCGCTGCTCGCGGGGCTCGTCCTCATCACGCGCCAGCGCTTTCCGCGTGGAGCGGCGCTGCGCGGCGCGCTGCTCTTCGGCGTCTTCAATTTCGGCGCGAACCTCTCGCTCCTCTACTGGGGCGAGCGCGTCGTGCCAAGCGGCATCGCGGCCGTGCTGTACGCGACGGTCCCTCTCTCGACGGCCCTGATCGCGGCCGCGATGGGCGTCGAGCGTCTGGTCCCCCGCAAGCTCGTCGCGGCGCTCGTGGCCATCGTCGGGGTCGGCATCATCTTCGCCGGAGAGATCCGGCTCGACGTCCCCGTGGAGGGTCTCGTCGCGGTGTTCCTTGCTGCGACGGCAGCATCTCTCTCGAGCGTGTTCCTCAAACGCGCGCCGCAGCCCTCGGCGATCGCTGCGAACGCGGTGGGCGCGGCCGCCGGCGCGGTCGTCTGTGCGGTGGTGAGCTTCGTCCTGGGCGAGGATCACGCGCTACCCACGACGGTCGCCGCCTGGTGGCCGATCGTCTATCTGACGGTCGCGGGATCGCTCGGGGCGTACGTGCTCTACACCTGGCTGGTCCAGCACTGGCCGGTCACGAACGCGAGCATGGTCGGCGTCGTCGTGCCGGTCATCGCGGTGATCCTCGGGGCGCTCGTCAAGCAGGAGCAGCGCGCGCCCGAGTCCTATGTCGGCGCCGCGGTCGTCCTCATCGCGGTGCTGGTCGCCCTCCAGCCGTGGGCTGGCACTGGCTATGCGGGAAAGGCGGCGGTCGCCAAGTAAGCGCGGGAGGACCGCCATGCGCATCGATCTTGGAGCGAAGGTCCGGACCACCGACGGTCATCACGCCGGACACATCAAGCAGGCGATCTGGGACGGGCGGCGCAACGAGATCATCGAATACGTCGTCAGCACCGGGGGACTGCTCAGCCACGACGCCATCGTGTCCGCCGAGATGCTGGGGACCGCGAAGGAGAACGGCGGGGAGGTCGTCCTCGGCATCACGAAGCACGAGCTCGACGAGCTCGCGCGTTTCGAGCCCGCCGCGTACACGACGCCGCCCACCGACTGGCTGGCGCCCGCGGCGTACAACTACCCGGCGGGCGGATACCTGTTCCCGGTGGTCGACAGCGATCCGTCTCGGATGGTCGAGGAGCCTCCGCGGAGCGACGATCTCGGACGCGGGATGAAGATCCGGCGCGGCATGAAGGTGCGCGACGCCGCCGGCGAGGTCGTCGGGGAGGTCATCGAGCTTCGCGTCGACGACGAGACCGGCGAGCTTCGCGGCATCGTGGCCGAGCACGAGGGAACGCGCCTCGAGATCGACGCGGAGAACGTCGACCGCGTGGACGACGACGTTCGCCTGGCCGGCGCAGGGAGCGAGATCCGCGGTCGCACGAGGACGTAGCGAGGGACAAGGAGGACGCCATGGCTCAGCTCACCGAGACGGGGCGAAAGCACATCGCCCGGAAGAACTTCGCATACGTCGACAAGGAAGGCGGAGAGCATCTCCCGATCCACGACGACGAGCACGTGCGCAACGCGATCGCCCGCTTCAACCAGACCAAGTTCGAGAGCGTCGAGGCGAAGGAGAAGGCGCGCCGCAAGGTGCTCGCCGCCGCGAAGCGGTTCGGCGTGGACGTCTCCGACGACGCCGAGGTCGCCAAGCGCGCCGACTCGCTGAAGCGCATCCGCACCAAGAGCGGGATGCGCGGCGGCAAGAGGGTCGTCCGCCGCGCGCGCCCGGCCGCGCGTGCCCGGACCACCGCGCGGCGCGGCGGCACGAAGCGGAGCGCCAGGAAGGGGACGGCGACCCGCCGAGCGCGACGCTAGCCACGCGCGATGATGACGCGCGGTGACCGGACTGGAGGCGCCTGACTACTGGCTCGCGCGCCTGCTGTTGCAGCGCACGCTCGCGGCGATCTACCTGGTCGCTTTCCTCGTCGCGCTTCAGCAGTTCAGACCGCTGCTGGGCGAGCGCGGCCTCCTGCCGGTGACGGACTACGTCCGCGCGGTGCCGTTCAGGCGGTCGCCCAGCCTGTTCCACCTCCGCTACTCCGATCGTCTCCTCGTTGCCGTCGCGTTGGCGGGGATCGCGCTCGCGGCGGCGGCGCTGCTCGGGCTGCCCGACACGTGGCCGATCCCGCTCACGATGCTGCTCTGGACGACGCTCTGGGCGCTGTACCTCTCGATCGTGAACGTCGGGCAGACCTTCTACTCCTTCGGCTGGGAGACGCTGCTCCTCGAGACGGGCTTCCTCGCGATCTTTCTCGGGCCGGCGTGGACCGCGCCTCCGCTCCTGCTCATCTGGCTCTTCCGCTGGCTGCTCTTCCGGGTGGAGTTCGGCGCCGGCATGATCAAGATCCGCGGCGACCGGTGCTGGCGCGACCTCACGTGCCTCTACTACCACCACGAGACGCAGCCCATGCCGAATCCCCTCTCGTGGTACTTCCACCACCTTCCGAAGCCGCTGCATCGCGCGGAGGTCATCGGCAACCACTTCGCGCAGCTGGTCGTTCCCTTCCTGCTCTTCTTTCCTCAGCCGATCGCGACGCTCGCCGGACTGGTGATCCTCGGCACGCAGAGCTGGCTCCTCATCAGCGGCAACTTCTCGTGGCTCAACGTCGTCACGATGACGCTGGCGATCGCGAGCCTCGATGACGCGGCGCTCATGCGCGTTCTGCCCATCGCGCGGCCCGAGCTCGTCGGCGAGCCGTGGCATCAGTGGCTGGTCGTCGGCGTCGCCATCGTCGTCGCCCTGCTCAGCTACCGGCCCGCGCGCAATCTGCTCTCACGGCGGCAGCTCATGAACACGAGCTTCGACCCGCTGCACCTGGTCAACACGTACGGCGCTTTCGGATCCATCACGAAGGAGCGCTACGAGATCGTCATCGAGGGCACCGACGAGGCAGTGCTCACGCCCCACACCGCCTGGCGCGAGTACGAATTCAAGGCCAAACCTGGCGACGTCAGACGGCGTCCGCCTCAGTACGCGCCCTACCACCTGCGTCTCGACTGGCTCATGTGGTTCGCCGCGATGTCGTCACCCATGTACCACGAGTGGTTCGTGCCTCTGGTGGTGAAGCTGCTGGAGGCGGACCGCGCGACGCTTCGACTCCTGCGGTCCGATCCGTTCGCCGGAGCGCGGCCGCGCTTCGTCCGCGCGACGCTGTACCTGTACCGCTTCACGACGTCGCGCGAGCGCCGGGAGACAGGCGCCTGGTGGACGCGGTCGCGCGTGGACGAGTACCTCCAGCCGGTCGGGCTGCGCGCGGCACGGGCGGCGTAGCGGCGCGCTCGACCCCTACGCGCGCGGCGTCGTCAACGTCCGATCGATCCAGGCGATCGTGTCCGCGACGACGGTCGCCGCGTCGGGCTCGTTGTGCATCTCGTGTCGCAGGCCGGGGTACACGCGGCGGGTCACGCCCGCCAGGCGCTCGAGCGGCGCGCTGGCCGCGAGCGGCACGATCGCGTTATCGGCGCCGTGGAACACGTAGGTCGGTATCGGAATGGTCGGCCGGTTCGCGAGACGTGTCCGTAGGCGCGCCTGTTCGGCGAAGAGCTCCATCCCGAAGCGCGCCGTCGTGCGATGTACGTTCAGCGGATCCGCGCGGTAGTCGATCTCGACCTGTGGATCGTGCGACAGCGCGCCCGGCGGCAGCTGGTTCGGGACGGCGAGGCGCGGCGCGAGATGCCCGAGGACCACGGCGAGCGCGCGCTTCCAGCGCGGCACGGACGCCGCGATGGCGGGCGCCGACAGGACGAGCAGATCGGGCGGCGGGCGCGGAGTGTCGGACAGGACGTAGCCGAGGGCGATGAGACCGCCCATCGAGTGGCCGTAGAGAATGACCGGGCGACCGTCGGCGGTGGCGCGCACCGCGCCGAGCTGGTCCTCGACATCATCGTGCTGCTCGGACCAGCGGCCGACATACGCACGTGGCCCGTCGGACGAGCCGAACCCGCGCAGGTCGTAGGCGTGCGTCTCGATCCCGGCTGCTGCGAGCGCGGACGCCACGCTGGTGTGGCGGCCGGCATGCTCCGCGATGCCGTGGACAAAGAGGGCATACGCCCGCGGGACGCCCTGTCCCGCCCAGTGCAGTGTGCGAAGCGTTCGTCCGTCTCGCGCCTGTGCCGTGCTGACGATCGGTCCGGTCGACGCAGGGGCCACGACCGAGAGAGTACGTGGGGTCGCGATCGACGGAATCGACCCGCGGCGGCCGCGCAACAGCGCGCAGCCCTCACTGTGGAGATGGGGGAGGGTCGAACTCCCCGTCCAAGGCCGTTGACCTGAGTGCTTCTACGAGCGTAGTCGGCGTTTTGTTGTCTCGGAGAGCCCAGCGCGCACCGACGCGCTCTTGGCTCTCCCAGGCCGGGAGTCTTGTTTCCGCCTACCGGCCGATCGACGGACCGCACCTCCGCTTCTTTCGCCCTTCCCGGCCCGCGGAGGGGAGACCGGGAGGACGCTCACTGACTAGGCAGCGAGTGCGTAAGAAGTGTTGCCAGTTGTCTGGCTACCGTTCGGATTAACGAGGAGGAACGGAATTCCTCGGCTCGCGACGCTCACGTCGCCTGCCCTGTCGAAACCACGCATCCCCGTGCGCCTTTCTTCAGGCACCATCAATTCTAACGTTGCTGCGTGCCTGTTTCTTCCTCGCGCTCCTGCTCACCGCCGCGTGCTCGGGACCCCCGTCCCGCGCCGGTACCCCCACGCCCGCGGCCCCGACCCCGTCCACACTGGCGTCCGTGACCCCCAGCCTCGTGCCCGCGGGCACGGTCCGCTACGTGGCCATCGGCGCCTCCGACACGGTCGGCGTCGGCGCGAGCGATCCGACGACCGGCTCGTGGCCCGCGCGCGTCGCGAAGCTGCTGCCGCCGGGCAGCGCCTTCGTGAACGTCGGCGTGTCGGGGTCCATCGCGATGCAGGCGCGCGCCGCGCAGCTCCCCGGCGCGATCGCGCAGCGGCCCACCGTCGTGTCGATCTGGCTCGCGGTGAACGACATGAACGCCACGATCGAGCCGGCGTCGTTCGCGAGCGACCTGGGTGCGATCGTCGACACGCTCGTCGCGCGGACCGACGCGAAGATCTTCGTCGGCAATGTTCCGGACGTGCGCTCGGTGCCGGCGTATGCGGAAGCGGACAAGGCCGCGCTCTTCCGGCTCATCGGCGCGTACAACACGGTCATCGCCGGCATCGTCGCGAAGCATCCGGGCCGCGTGTTCGCCGTCGATCTCTTCACCGGCAGCGCGGACCTCGTGAGCACGATCACCGTGTCGTCCGACGGCTTCCATCCGTCGGACGCGGGTTACCAGCTGATCGCGGACCGCTTCATCGAGGCGATGAAGGCGAACGGGGTGCCGCTCACCGGAGTTCGGTGAGCTAAGCCTCCGCGGGCGCGATCTCCACGACGGCGGGTGCGGGCGCGCGCACGAGCTGCGCCAGCACCAGGGCGCCGGTCGTCATGAGAAGAGTGCCGAGGACGAGCACCACCTGCGGCGACACCATGCCGAGGAACGCGGCCGCGACGAACGGCGCGGCCGTGCCGCGGACGCCGAGGAGGAACGCGTTCGCCGCCGCGTACTCGCCGATCCGATCGCGCGGCGCCATGTGGACGATGTTCGTGAAGCCCGTCAGCTCCCCGCTCGCCACGACGACGCCGGTGATGATGGCCACCGGCACGAGTGCCCAGATGTCCGGCGCGATGAGATAGCCGATCGGCACGAGGAGCGTGAGGAGCGTGGCGATCAGCGTGAGGCGCAGCGTCGAGCCGCGGTCGATGAGCCGTCCGAACACCGGGTACGCCACGATGAGCGTGGCCGATTGCACGACCGCGAGCGTCCCGACGAACGAGCTCGACGCGTCGAAGTGGTCCACGAGCATGATCGGGAAGACCGCGAAGTTCATCAGGTTCCCCGTGCCGAACACGCTGAACGCGAGCATGAGCTTGCGGTAGCGGTGGTCGGCCCAGACGTCGCGCGCGATCTCGAGGGCGGGGCGGCGTGCGGGTGGTGTGGCCGGTCCGTCGTACCGGATCGCGAAGAACGCAGCGGCGCACGGGAGCCCCACGAGCGCGGCCGCCGCGAATACCCACTGGGCGGGCACCGCGTCGATGAAGCTGCCGGCCAGAGCGGCGGAGGCGATCCCGGCGATCGACGCGCCGACCCGCACGTTGCCCATCGCGAACGCGCGCTCGCGGTCCGGATAGATGGCCTGCATGAGCGCGGTGTAGGCGGCGATGTTCGAGACGGCGATCACCCAGAACACGGCGGTCGTGACCGCCAGCGCGAACGGCGTCACGGCGATCAGCACGCTGACCAGGAACACCGCCCGGGAGAGCGTCGCGGCGCCGGCGACGACGCGCACGACCGGGAACTGGGCGAGGAGGTAGGCGAAGATCGGCGAGAGGAGCATGCCGATGAACGGGCCGGCCACGACGATCGCGACGTCCGTCGTCGTGCCGCCCATGCGCCGGACGACCACCGGCATGAACGCGACGAGGACCGAGACGAACGCTCCCGCGCCGAGCGCGCTCGCAAGGTCGATCCGGAAGTTGCGGCGGACGCGCGCGGGCAGCCAGTTCGGGTCGGTCACGGCAAGGAAGCTAACGGCCGCTACTGCGCTACGTCACCGTCTCCTGCGTCACGGACCGCGTTCGGGACGAGGTCGATAGCCGCCCGGGCGCGGCCCGTAGCCGCGGCGCGGACCGTAGCCGCCGCCGGCCGGTCGCGCTCCGTAGCCGCCGGGCCGGGGCCCGCTCTCGCGGAACGGCCCGCGCGCGCCTGGCGCGGTCGAGCTGATGACCACGCGGCGGTTGGGCTCCATGCCCACCGACTCGGTCTTCAGCCCCGTCTGGCCCTGCACGGCGAGATGAACGATCCGCCGCTCGTACGCGAGCATCGGCTCGAGCGTGACGGCCTGCCCGCTGGCGCGCACGCGTGACGCGACACGCTGGGCGACCTCGCGAAGCTGCTCCTCGCGCCGGCGCCGGTAACCCTCGACGTCGACCGGCACGTGCACGGAGCGGCCGACCTTCTTGGACGTGATCGCGCTCACGATCTGCTGCAGCGCGACGAGATTCTCGCCGCCGCGACCGATCAGAGCGCCGAGGTCGGGACCGAGGACGTCGACGCCCTCGAGGCCGGGGCGATCCTCCAAACTCACCTCGGCGTCGATGCCCATCGCCTCGAGCAGCTCGCGTAGGACGGTCGAGCCCAGCGCGAGCTCCTCGGCGTACGCAGGCGGCGCCTCGTCGCCCTCGTCCTCGCGCTCGACGCGCACGGCATCCGGACGGCGTGGGACCTCCGCCTCGTCTATCACGGGCTCGGTCTCGGCGGGACGCTCGTCTTCCTGGAACGACAGCAGCACGCGCGCGTCCTCGCCGCCCATTCCGAGCACGTTCGCGGGCTTGCCCTTCTCGAGCACCTCGATGTCGACCTCGGTGCGTTTCCGGCCGAGCGCGCGCAGTCCGCGCTCGATCGCCTCTTCCACGGTGCGACCCGTGAACTCCTCACCCCGCAGTGGGCTCATCGCTTTCCCCTCCTCCGTCCGCGCCGCCGCCCGCCGCCGTTGCTCCTGCCGGTGGCCGCCGCGGACTCCTCGCGATCTTCCGACCGGTCCTTCTCCGCCATGTCCTCGCGCGCCTCGACGATCGCGGCCTGCTCACGACGATGCAGCTCGCGGTCCGCAGGCGTTGGGACGCCCCGCAGGAACGGCAGGTACTTCGGCAGCTGTCCCCAGCCGCTCACGAAGTACTGCTGGACGATCTGGAACACCGTGGTCGTGATCCAGTAGAGCGCCAGACCCGCGGGGAACGTCGCGCCGAAGAAGACGGTCATGATCGGGAACGTGTAGACCATCGACTGCATCATTCGCTGGCTCGGATCGTCGGTCTGCACCTGCTTCGCCGGCAGCGCCATGATCGACGCGACCAGCTGCACCGCGCCCGCGACGAACGCGAGGACGAGGTCGGGCTTCTGCAGACCGGCGGTGATCCAGGGGAGCCAGTGCGCGGTCGTGTCGAGCGACGCGCCCGACGGCACCGGATTCGGGAGGAACGGATAGAGGAAGCTGTCGATCATCTGGCTCGTGAGGCCGGGGCACTCGTTGTTCGGCGGCGGACCCAGGCCGCAGCCGAGCTGCAGCAGCGCGTTGTAGAGCGCGATGAGCAGCGGCATCTGTAGGAGCAGCGGGAGGCAGCCCGCGGCGGGATTCACGCCCCGCTCGCGGTAGAGCTTCATCTGCTCCTCGGCGAATTTCTGGCGGTCCTTCCCGTACTTCTTCTTGAGCTCCGCCATCGCCGGCGCGACCTCCTGCATCGCGCGCTGCGAGCGGATCTGCGTGACGTAGAGCGGATAGAGCGCGAGCCGGATCAGGATGGTCACGAAGACGATCGCGAAGCCGAAGTCACGCGTGAGCGAGTAGCCGAAGACGGTCAGGTTCATCACCGGATGCACGAGGAGCGCGTTCCAGATGCCGGTGATGTCCATCAGTGCTCCGGCACGGGGTCATAGCCGCCGCGGCTGAGCGGGTTGCACGACACCAGGCGACGTGTGGCGAGCCACGCGCCACGGAGCACGCCGTGCCGCTCGATCGCCTCCATCGCGTACTCGGAGCAGGTCGGGGTGTAGCGGCATGCGGCCGGCAGGTGCGGGCTGACCTGGCTCTTGTAGAAACGCAGCGCTGACAGGGCGAGCGTCTTCATGCGGTCCGCGCGCGCCCCGTACCGAGCGCGGCGCTCGCGGCGGCGCGCAGCGCGGGGAAGTCGGCCGTGAGGGCGTCGCGTCGAACGATCACGACGACGTCCTGACCGCCCGTTCCGTCGGCCGCGGCGCACGCCTGCCGGAAGGCCTCGCGCACGCGGCGTCGCGCGCGGTTGCGGATGGTGGATATGCCGACCGTACGCGGTGCGGACACCGCGAGGCGCACGACGTTCAGATCGTTCGGCCGCAGCTTCGCTACGAATGCCGCATCGCGCACGCCGCGACCCATCCTTCGCACCGCTGCGATATCTGTGGATCGCCGCAGCCGCGCGGCGTTCATGTCAGCGAGGTCGTTCAGGCGACGGTCAGGCGCTTCCGTCCACGCGCGCGACGCGCCGCGAGCACTTTACGGCCGCCTGTCGTCTTCATCCGCGCGCGGAAACCGTGCACTCGCGCGCGACGACGCGTCTTCGGCTGATACGTGCGCTTCACGAAGTGTCCCTTCTCCCCCGAAAGAAATGGACGAACGAGTGATCAATGGATATGTGCTGTGTGTGCGAGAAAGTCTAGCAGTGTGACTGTGATACTGTTCCGTGGCTTCCAGCGGGCGGGTCTTCCGTGTCTTCGCGTTCGGTGTGGCGGCATCTCGCGCGATCGTGTTGTGGGGAGCGTCGTTGTGTTCGAGCGCAGAGAAGGGGAGCCCGTGAACCTCAAGCAGCTCTGGCACGCGGCCCTCGGCGAGCTGCAGCTCGGACTCACCAAGGCGAACTACGACACCTGGTTCAAGGACACCACGGTCATCTCCGAAGAGGACGACGTCTACTGCGTTGGCGTCCCCAACGCCTTCGCGCGTGAGTGGCTCGAGAACAAATACCGGCAGCAGGTGCGAGATGCCCTGCGCCACCTGGTCGGCCGCACCGTCGACGTGCGCTTCGTCACGCTCACCGCGGCATCGGTGCGTGCGGACCGGCCGGTGGCGGCCTCCGGCCCGTCCCAGCCCGCGCAGGGCGGCCCTGTCGCGGCCCCGGCCGCGCAGGAG
>DATEDV010000278.1:0-8784 GCA_035281485.1 Candidatus Limnocylindria bacterium
GGATCTGGACGCCCGAGCGCCCGCGCACCGCGACGATCAGGTTCGGCTCGCATCTCGAAGGTCGCCGCCGCGCGATGCTCGCTGCTCTTGATCTTCTCAGGAGGGCGGTCGCTGGGACGACGGAGTAGACGAGGGGGACGAGGACGCCTGTGACGAGGGCGACCTCCAGATGTGGGAGCGGGAGGGCTCTCGAGCGAGAGTTGAGACCGCGGTACAAGCCGGCGGTGCGGTAGGCGAATCGAGCGGGCCCGTTTCGAGCGAGAGAGCCCTGCCGCTACGACGTCGAGCGAGAGGACCCGCCGCTCCGACGCTCGTCGGCGGGGAGTCGGTCAGTCGATCTCGCGGTACAGGAAGTACTCGTCGAGGTCGCGCTCGTCGATCCAGTGACCGCTCGACGTCCGGTTCTTCACGTTCTTCGCCTTGGCGCGCTCGGCGGCCGCGCGCGCCTGCTCAGCGTTTCGCCGTGTCACCTCGGCCGCGCGCGTCGCGCGCGGCTTTGGGCTCGCCTGCGGTGCCGCCTCCCGCGCCGCGCGCGTCGCGAGGTGCTCGGCCATGCCCGCGGCCGTCTCTGCGATGCGCTGGACCCCGACCAGGCCGGGCGCGAGCGTGGGCGCCGCGACGACGGCGATGATCTCCGAGACGCGGGCCGTGACCGGGTCGGCCGAGAGCTGGTGCGCGAGGGCCTGCATCCGAGCGCGCTGGTCGTTGAAGCGGTCATCCAGCTGCGCGGCGAGCGCGACCACTTCGGGTTGCAGCTCCTCGAGCTCGGCGAGCTCCGCGGCCGCCTCGGCGATCTGCTGCGAGTACGTGCTCGAAGCGACGAGGGCGTCATGCTCGCGTGCGCTGAGCGCGAGGCGCTGCGCCTCGGCGAAGCGATGCGCCGCGATGGAAAGCTGAACGGAGGCCCGGTCCTCCGCGCTGAGCGCGAGCGTGAGGCGCAGGTCCTCACTCGCGAGCTTCATCGGATAGAGCACGTCATCGGGAAGCGTCTCCGCACCGGCGACGAATCCTCCGGCGACGAGCGCGACGCTGAGCGCAAAGACCGTGATCGCGCGCGCCGCATACGGTGCCGGTTTGGCGAGCAGCTCGAACCCGATGACAACACGGTCGGCGAAATTCGGTCGACGCGGTCGCACCGAGCCGAGGACGCGGTCACGCATCCGTATCCGCGCGAGCTCGTCGAGATTTCGTTGCGCCGCGCTGTGCATGCGGAGAGCGACGCGCACGGCGTCGCGAAGCTTCGCGTCCTTGATCGACGCCAGCTCGCGCTCCCCACGTGCGACGCTCTCGATAAGGCGATCCAGCGTCTCTGGACGGCTCGCGCGCACCACGGTCGTCTAACGGCTCGCCTGTCAGCCCGTTATCTCGTGGGACGACGCGCGCCTGGTCCGGCGCGCGGGTGAAAACGCGCGGCTATCCGCGCGTTTAGGGAGCGGTGCTGGCGACCGGCGCCGGCACGGGACCGCCCCACACCGGCGCGTAGCGGCTGAAGAACGTGTCCTGGTGCAGCACCTTCCCGTCGGCGTACACGGTGCGCGTGCGCACGACGTCGCGACCCATGACCTTCGAGCCCGGAACGAACGCGGGATCCGGCGCCAGGTCCGCGGGCACGTCGACGAATCGGCTCTGCACCGCATTGCTGAACGCGACGGTGCGTCCGGTCGGAATGCTCCACACATCGAAGGTCACGCTCGTGTAGTCGTTCCACGACCAGAGGAAGACCGGCGCGTCGGTGTCGTTCTTCCACTTGAAATCGACGCCCGGATCGAAGACCGCGGCATCGAGTCCGATGGGATAGCGCTCGATGAGATAGCCGTGCGCGTGACGCTCGACGATCTCGTAGCCCAGCTTCGCGACGGCGTTGAACATCGTCGTCGACACCTGGCACAGACCGCCGCCGATCACGTTCTCGTCGGAGCGGTTGTTGATGATCGCGCCAGCGAAGGCGTAGCCGCGCTGCACCGTGACGGGGCCGAGCAGCTCCCAGAACGAGAAGGTCTGGCCCGGCAGGATCACGACGCCGTCGAACTGTGAGGAGCCCGTCGAGATGTTCGCGTGGCGCGACGCATTCGGCGGGTAGTAGGTCGTGAACGTCGACGTCCGTGACATCTTCGGGAGCCACGTGTTGGCCTGCTCGGTCGAGAACGGCGGTTGCTCGACGGCGGCCGCAGCCGCGACGGTGCGCGTACCGACGGCCGGGCGAAGCAGCTCGGTCTGCAGCTGCGTCGCGAAAGCGTCCTGCGTGACGCGGATGCCGCTCGCGCCCGGGACCACCGACGCGACGCCGTCGCTGTTGACCGTGAAGCGTGCGCTCGCGGCCGGACGGTCGAGCTGCGCCGCGATGGCGGCGACCTTCCCGCTCAGGTGGTCCTGCTTGACCGAGACGACGTAGCGAAAACGTGCGGACGGCGCGATCGCATCGACGGGAAGCGCCGGCAGCTCGCCGGGCTTCGCGGCGACGCGCTCGATCGAGAGCACCTCCGCCAGGGCGCCGGCGTCGACGAGCATCTTGCGGTCCTCGACGCTGACCTCCATCGGCGTCAGCACCGCCGTCGCGCGCGCCGCGGCGTCGCGATATCCGGACTCATCGACGGCGGGGAAGATCGATCGCACGCGCAGCGCGATCTCGCGGTCATCGAACGACCGTGCGGCGAGCACGGAGGCGGTCACGCCCACGCGGTCGAGCTCGCGGCCGAGGACCGGCTCGGTGAGCTTCAGCTCCGCGCCGGCGAGTGCGATCTCGCCCGCGACCGCGCGACGGTCGATGGCGGCGCCAAGGCTGGCGACCCAGCGCTCGAGGGCATCGCCCTGCGCCCGCAGCGTGAGCGGGACCTGCGCCTGGCCGCGGAGCGCGTCGATCCACGCGCTGGCCTGTTCGACCGGCGTGCCGCTCTTTCCGAAGGCGAGCGCGGCGGCGACCGCCGTGTCGACATCGGGCGCCACGGCGAGCTCCCCGTTCGTCGTGCGCCAGCTCTGGCCGTCGAAGGTCGCGGTGACCGCGCGATCGGCCCATGGGCCCGCGAGCTCCGTCTGCAGGCGCTCGTGGATGGCGGCCGAGTCGAGCGAGCCGACATGGACGCCGGCGACGGTCACACCCGGGAGCGCTCGGTCGGCATACAGCTGAGAGGCCGCGAACACGAGCGCCACCGAGGCAGCCACGACCGCGAGGGGAACGAACACGAGCGCGAGCGGGATCGCGCGACCACGTCGCGCGCCGCTTTCGCCTTCCCTTGTGGCTACTGCCATGACGCGAAGCCTCCCCATCGGGTGCCCACCAGTACCGCGCCGATCATTCTGGGCACTGCTACTGAGACGAACGAAAGGCTGGCATCGTTCCTTGCAACCCGCGTCAGATTTGTAACCGACAACTCGTACGCAATCCGCGCGCCAGATGACAGTTGTGTCACAAAACGGATAAAAGAAGGCCCGGCACCCCAGGGGAGCAGGGAGTGCCGGGCCATCGAGGCGGACTGGCCAGCGGGCGGGCCGGCCAGAGCCTGTCTAGGGAGTTATGAGCACCCGGTCGTTTCTCCGCAGTTCTCGCACTTGTGGCAGGTCCCGTTTCGCACGGTGAGCCAGCCACAGCGCGGGCACGGCGGCGCGTCGGGTGTGGAGTTGAGCCGCATCCCCCCAGCGGGGGAGGCGGCGGAGAAGGTCTCGGTGATCGGCGGCGGTGCGATCGCGACGCTCGTCGCGAGCAGCTCCTGCTGCGCGGATGTGTCGGCGATCTCGGTCGTACGCACCAGCCCGAGGTACGCCTTGTCGTCGGCGTTCAGGAACCGGTGCCCGAGCCAGCGGAAGACGTAGTCGACGATCGACTTCGCCATGCCGATCTCGCTATTGCCGGTCCAGCCGGACGGCTCGAAGCGCATGTGACCGAACTTCTCGACCAGGTGCGAGAGGGGCACGCCGTACTGGAACAGGAGCGAGACGCTCGTGGCGAAGGCGTCCATCATCCCGGAGAGCGTCGAGCCCTCCTTGGCCATCGTCACGAACAGCTCACCGGGCGTACCGTCCTCGAACTTGCCGACGGTGATGTAGCCCTCGTGGCCCTCGATGGAGAACTTGTGGGTGACCGACTCGCGCGTATCCGGGAGACGGCGGCGCTGCGGCCGGTGGACCTCGACGATGCGCTCGACGACCCGCTCGACGGTCTCGACCGCCGCGGCCTTCGCCTTCGTGTTGCTCGCGTCCGCGTTCGTCGAGAGCGGCTGCACCTTCTTGCTGCCGTCGCGATAGATCGCGATCGCCTTCACACCGTGCTTCCACGCCTCGATGTACGCGTCGGCCACGTCGTCGACCGTCGCGGTCTCGGGCAGGTTCACGGTCTTGCTGATCGCTCCGCTGATGAACGGCTGGACCGCACCCATCATCTTGATGTGGCCCATGTGACTGATGAAGCGCTCGCCGTTCTGCGGCTTGAAGGCGCAGTCGAACACCGCGAGGTGCTCTGCCCTCAGATCCGGCGCGCCTTCGATCGTGCCCTGCTGCTCGATGTGCGCGGTGATCGCGGATGCGACGGTCTCGGTGTATCCGAGCCGGCGAAGTGCGGCAGGGACCGTGCCGTTGACGAGCTTCAGCATGCCGCCGCCGACGAGCCGCTTGTACTTCACGAGCGCGATGTCCGGCTCAACGCCGGTCGTGTCGCAGTCCATCATGAAGCTGATCGTCCCCGTGGGAGCGAGCACCGACGCCTGCGCGTTGCGATACCCGTGCAGCTTGCCGAGGCTGACCGCGTCGTCCCATGACTGCCGCGCGGCCGACAGCAGCGTCGGCGGAACGAGGTCGGCGATGATCCGGTACGCCGCCGCGCGGTGCTTCTCCATCACGCGGTCGTGGCCGCTCTTGTTCTTTGGGTAGGCGTCGTACGGGCCGACGGCCGCCGCCATCCGCGCCGACTGCGCGTAGGCCTCGCCGGTCATCAGCGCCGTGATCGACGCCGCGTATGCGCGGCCCTCGTTGGAGTCATACGCCAGCCCTCGCTGCATGAGCAGCGCGCCGAGGTTCGCGTACCCGAGACCGAGCTGGCGGTGGCTCTTGGCGTTCGCCGTGATCGCCGCGGTCGGGTAATCCGAGTAGCCGACGAGGATCTCCTGCGCGGTGAACACGACATCGACCGCGCGCGCGAATCGCGTGACGTCGAACTCGCCGTCGGCGTGCAGGAAGCGCATGAGATTGAGTGAGGCGAGGTTGCATGCGGAGTCGTCGATGCTCATGTACTCGCTGCATGGGTTGGAACCGTTGATGCGTCCGGACGCCGGACTCGTGTGCCAGTCGTTGATCGTGCTGTCGAACTGCATTCCCGGGTCGCCGCACTGCCACGTCGCTTCCGCGATCTCGCGCAGGAGCGCCCGTGCGTCGATCGTCTCGAGCACCTGGCCGTCCATCCGCGCTGTGAGGTTCCACGACTCGCCGGTGAGGGCGCTCTTCATGAAGTCGTCGGTCGCGCGGACCGAGTTGTTGGCGTTCTGGAACTGGATCGAGTGCCAGGCCTCGCCGTTCAGGCTCATGTCGTAGCCCATCTCGCCGAGCGCCCAGGCCTTCTTCTCTTCCCTGGCCTTGCACCAGATGAACTCGCGCACGTCCGGGTGGTCGCTGTCGAGCACGACCATCTTCGCGGCGCGCCGCGTCGTTCCACCTGACTTGATCGAGCCCGCCACAGAGTCGGCACCGCGCATGAACGAGACGGGGCCCGATGCGTACCCGCCGCCGGACAGCTGCTCCTTGCTCGAGCGGATGCGCGACACGTTGATCCCCGAGCCGGATCCGCCCTTGAAGATGACGCCCTCGTTCTTGAACCAGTCAAGGATCGAGTGCATGTCGTCGTCGACCGAGAGGATGAAGCACGCACTCGCCTGTTGGGGCACACCCTCCACGCCGATGTTGAACCACACGGGCGAGTTGAACGACGCGTGCTGGTGGATCATCAGGTATTTGAGCTCGTGGTTGAAGATCTGTGCGTCGCTGTCGGTGGCGAAGTAGCCGCCCTCGATCCCCCACTTCGTGATGCGGTCGACGACGCGGTCGACCATCTGCTTGACGCTGTGCTCGCGCGTCGGCGACGTGAGCTTTCCACGGAAGTACTTCGACGCAACGACGTTCGTCGCGGTCGCGGACCAGAAGGACGGGACCTCGACGCCCTTCTGCTCGAAGACGTTGCCGCCCTCGCCGGGGATGACGGCGTCGCGGAGCTCCCACTCGATCTCGTCGTATGGGTGGACGCCCTCGCGGGTGAAGTAGCGCTCGAGACGAAGGCCCTTCCTGGCCGCCGGCGCGGAGACGGACTGCTGCGGTATCTCAGCGATTGCCATGACCGGACTCCCCTAACGTGCTTCGCGCGGGTCGGATCGCTTCGCGCCCCGTTTGGCGCCGAGTAGAAGGAGAAGAGCGCTCCCGAATGCCTCGGACGACCAGCAGGCGCGCAAAACGACGTTCATCCCGGCCCTCTCCTTCTTCCCTCGCCTAGCCACTAGATGTCGCCCCCGTCGCCCTTACGGATACAACATCTGGTAACGAAGGCAGGGTGCGAACATTACTCGGCTCCGCGAGGCTGTCAAGGACAAAAGACGGACAGTCTTTTGAGGCACGGAGGCTGACGAAGCGTCATCTCGCTCCGTCGGCACGCGAGACCGAAAGTTGTCGCAGCCCGCGAGCGTGGGCGCCGACCGTGGGCGCGCCGCAGAGACGCGCGGCGCTTAGGCGCGCATCTCCGTCGTTGTCGTCGTCATCGGTCGGAGGACGTAGCCCGACCGTCGCACCGCGTTGATCTCGATCCCGCCGCCCGCCGCATTGATCTTGCGACGCAGGCGCGCGACGAGGACCTCCGTGACGTTCGAGCTCACCGCGTGTTCCTGATCCGGTCGTCGATCGAGAGCGGCACGCGCCGTGAGGCCGGGATACGACCGCGCGAGCTCGATCAGGACCGCACGCTCCCCATTCGTCAGCTCGAGCTGCCGCTCCGCGAGCCAGGCGTCTCCGGTCGCGAGCGCGATGCGCAGCGGACCGATGCGACGCACGGTCCTTCGATCGGTCCCGCGCCGCAGGATGGCGCGAACGCGCGCGAGCAGCTCGGACGGGTCACAGGTCCGCGCGACGATGTCATCCGCGCCGAGCTCGAACAAAGTCACCCTGGTGCTGACGTCCTCTTCCGCCGAGAGCACGAGCAGCGGAACGTCCCCGACGTGCGCGAGCTCACGGATGCGGCGGCAGGCGTTCGCGCCGCCGCCGTCGGCGAGCTCGAGCTCGAGGATGACGACGTCGGGAGCGATCTCCTCGGCCCGGCGAACGGCCTCGCGCTCGCCGCGCGCCTCGTGCACGACGAAACCCGCTTCGGTCAGATCGCGTCGCAGCCGGGCGGCGACGTACGGATCGTCCTCGACGAGCAGGGCAGTGCCGGGTATCTGCATCGACGCACCTCCCCGCCCTACGTAACGCCGCGACGCGACGGACGACGCTGAACGGGTCCTGAATCGGCGCGCTGATCTCGCGCGGCAATGGTCCTAGCCCGGGATCAGCCCGGTGTCAGACGGCGGCCGGCGTCCCCGCGGCCGCGGCGGCGGCGACGAGCGCACGCACGCCCCTGCGGAGGTCCTCCTCGGCGATGTTGAGCGCCGGGATGAATCGCACGGCCTGATCGTGCGCGCCACACGTGATGAGCAGCACGTCGCGCTCGAGCGCGCCGGAGATCGCGGCCTTCGCCGCGGCCTTCGAGTCGAACTCCACGGCGACCATCGCGCCGAAGCGTCGGATCTCGCGGACGCGCGGGTGCGTACGCAGCGGCGCGAGCTCGTTCACCATGAGCTCGCCCAGCCGCTCGGCGCGCGCGACAAGGCCCTCGTCCCGGATCACCTCGAACGATGCGAGACCGGCCGCGCATGACACCGGATTGCCGCCGAACGTCGAGCCGTGCGTTCCTGAGATCCACTTTTCCTGCAGCTCGCGCGAGGTCACGATCGCGCCGAGCGGCAGACCGCCGCCGAGCGCCTTCGCGAGCACGAGGATGTCGGGGTCGACGCCGTGCTTCTGCGTCGCGAACCACGCCCCGGTCCGACCGAACCCGGTCTGGACCTCGTCCATCACGAGGAGCGCGCCGATGCGCGTCGCGAGCTCGCGCAGCGCGACCAGGAACGAGCTCGGTGGCGCTACGTACCCGCCCTCGCCGAGCACGGGCTCGATGAGGATCGCCGCGACGTGCTCAGCCGGGACCTCGTGCTCGAGCATCGTCTCGAGCTCCGCGAGGCAGTGCGCGGCGCAGGCCGCCGCGTCGTGCTGAGGCGCGATCGGGCACGTGAGCGCGTATGGATACGGAGCCACGTAGACCTCGGGAAGCATCGCGCCGTAACCGGTGCGATAGGACGACTTCGACGTCGTGACGGTGAGTGCGCCCGCGGTGCGTCCGTGGAACCCGCCGCGGAAGGCGATGACCGCCTGACGTCGCGTGGTCTGGCGCGCGAGCTTGATCGACGCTTCGACGGCCTCCGCGCCGGAATTGCCGAAGAAGACCGTATCCAGGCCCTGCGGCGTCACCGTGCCGAGCGCCTCGGCGAGCGCGATGTTGGCCTCATAGGTCGCGACGCCGGTGGAGATGTGCATGAGCTTCGCGGCCTGCTCGCTGATCGCGCGCACGACGCGCGGATGCGCATGACCCACGCTCGTGACCGCGATGCCGCAGGTGAGGTCGAGCACGCGACGACCGTCCTTCGTGATGAGCCAGCTCCCCTCGCCGCGATCGAGCGGCAGCCAGGTGTAGCGACCGGGAAGTGGCGAGAGAACGCGCTTCGCGCG
>DATEDV010000279.1:0-5376 GCA_035281485.1 Candidatus Limnocylindria bacterium
CGCTCTGATCACGAGCGAACAGGAGAGCGGCAAGAAGCTTCCGGACCATTACCGCGGTGCGGGTCGTCAACACGTGCTCGCCGCCCCCGTGACCATCGGCGGGCGTCGTATCGGAGTGATCGGCGTCCTCGTCGACAAGCGCGCGACGTTCTTCGACGACCAGCTCGAGATGCTGAAGCTGCTGGCGGATCAGGCGGGTCTGGTGCTGGAGCACCGCCGGCTCTTCGAAGAGGTCCATGCGCTGAACGGCGCGCTCCAACGGAACGTGGCGGAGCTGCGTGCCCTCAACGACGAGCTCGGCGCCTTCGCGTACTCGGTATCCCACGACCTCCGCGCGCCGCTGCGAAGCATCGACGGCTTCAGCCAGATCCTCGTGGAGGACAAGGCAGCGGAGCTCGGGGACGACGGCCGCGAGCACCTCGAGCGCGTCCGCGCGGCGGCGAAACGGATGGGTGCGCTCATCGACGACATGCTCCTGCTGTCGCGCCTGACGCGCGAGGAGATGACCCCCCGGCGCGTCGACATGACGGCGCTCGCACGGGTCGTTGTGGAGGAGCTGCGTGGCCGTGAGCCGCAGCGGCTGGTCGAGTTCGAGAGCAACGGCGCCCTGCCCGCGAAGGGCGACGAGCGTCTGCTGCGCATCGCGTTGACGAACCTTCTGGGGAACTCGTGGAAGTTCACGCGCGAGCGCCGGCCCGCGCACATCAGCTTCGGGCAGGAGACGCGCGACGGCGAGCAGGTCTTCTTCGTCCGGGACGACGGGGTCGGCTTCGACATGCGCTACGCGAGCAAGCTGTTCGGCGCGTTCCAGCGGCTGCACAACACGTCGGAGTTCGAGGGCACCGGCATCGGTCTGGCGACCGTGCAGCGGATCGTGCACCGTCATGGGGGCCGCGTGTGGGCCGAGAGCGAGGTCGGCAAAGGCACCTGCATCTACTTCACGCTGCCGGCGGCCGACCCGGTACCGGTGGAAGGCATCGGTTAGCGGCGCGGTCGGACTATCGCGCCCCCAGCTCTCTCGCCACGCGCTGCGCGGCCGCGGCGATCCGGTCACGAAGCGGACGCAGCGACGCCGCGCCGGCCACATGCCGCTCGTACGACGCGCGCATCTCCGGCGACAGGCCATCCGGCGTATCGAGGGGGTGCTGCAGACTCGCGCGGCCCATGAGGCGGATGCACTCGCGCTCGTGCTCCAGCGCGGCCCAGTACGGCTCCAGCTCCTGGTCGGGTAGGAAGTACTCGAGCTCGACGAGCGCCGCGGTCCAACGCGCCCGCATCGTGTCGTCGGGCGCCGTGGCCACCGCCGATCGCAGCGCGGCCTGGATCAGCGCTTTCGGATAGGGGAGCTCGCTCTCGCTGCGGATCCGCGGCTGCCATCCTGCGGTCCGCACGGCGACCAGCGCCTCGAACCGATCGGACACATCACGAGCGCTCGGTGTGGACTTGCCGGGCGCCGCGGCCATCGAGCGCCGATCTTCGGGCACGGATGACCCGCCGCTCCTATCCACCGCGCGTCTAACGGACGCGCACGACGCTGAACCAGTGGCACTTTCGGCCTAGTACGCCGCCGAGACCGCCTCGTAAACTCGAATCGGCGGGAACGAGTGCGTGGGCCGCGTATCGCTTCGCTCGCGGACCCGTCGTCGGCCGACGGCGCCGGCGAGCTGGCGCAGCGGCACTCCCAGGGCCCGTAGCTCAACGGTAGAGCAGGGGACTTTTAATCCCTTGGTTCCGGGTTCGAATCCCGGCGGGCTCACCGCCGCGCGGCGATCCTCCACGCGAGCACGTTCGCTGTCGCGGCGAGCGAGAGCATGATCAGGACGACCAGCAGCACCATCTCGCGCTGACCCTGGAACGCGAACCACGGCGGTGTGAGGACCGCGACTTGGAACGTCCAGTACGCGAGGGCGAGCGTGTGCGCCCAGAGCCAGTCTGTCCTGGTCCGCGCGCGCAGGTACGGAAAGAGCAGCAGCACCCCGATGGCGGCCTCCAGTAGGTGTCCGAGGCCGCTGACGAACTGGATCTCGGTCTCGACGGGGATCGTCGCGTGGAAGCGGATGAGGATCTGCGTCGAAAGGAACAGGCTGCCGAGACCGAAGTAGGTGAGGATCACCGCGAGCGTCGGCGCGACGCGCCGAAGCATGTGTGTGCGCTGAGGAAGCACGCTCACGGCGACGGCACCCAGTAGCAGCCCTGTCGTCATCACGGTGGTCGAGCTGATGAATAGGAAGGGATTACCGAAGACGTACGCGAACAGCCCGCCGATGTCGTCGATCGTCGGGATCGCCGATGCGTGCACGGAGTCCCTTCCTCTCGCGCCGAGCGCGCGTGACCTTTCACGGCATAACTGTGGCGCGCAGCGGACATCACGTCCGCTTTGTGTACGACGAGGATCAGCGCGATGGATCGAAGAGCTCAGCGTCCGCAGGCGTGCCGCCGCGCACCATCGTCGCGACGAGCTCCGCCGACGCGGGACCGAACGACATGCCATGGCCGGTGAAGCCGCCGCACACGAACACGCCGGGCGCGACGCGGCCGATGTACGGGAGCGCGTCGTGCGAGAAGCCCATCGTCCCAGCCCAGCGGTGCGTGATCGGCGCGGCGATGTCGTGCTCGTTCAGGAATGCCTCGAGCTGTTGTTGGACCCTGTCGGTGGTGCGTTCCTCTTCTCCGACCTCTTCATCGACCGCGGTGTCGCGCCATCCGCCCACCAAGACGCGGCCGTCGGCGGTCTGCCGCCAGTACCGGTAGCCGCGGTTCGCGTACGCGGGACGCGCGAACGTCTGCCGCGTGGGCGCGGTCGCGAGCATCTGGCCGCGCACCGGTCGGACACGCGAGCCGACGAGGTGCTGCGTGTACGCGTTCGTGCAGAGGACGACCGCGCCGGCGCGCACGGTGCCTGAAGGCGCGACAGCCTTCCCGTTGCCGACGGCGCCTACGCGCGTGGCCTCATAGATGCGGGCTCCTCGCGCGACGGCGGCGCCGGCGAGCCCACGCACCCAGCGGACGGGGTGGAGCTCGCCGTCGTCGGCGTAGGTCGCGCTCTTTTCGGCGGAGTCGGTCGTGACGGCGACGCCCTGCGACGCAAGGCGGCGCGCGCTTTCCTCGATCTCGCGCCACTCCGCAGCGTCGCCGGCGATCTGGTCCGATCCGTTCCAGCGGATGTCGCAGTCGATGCCGTGCTCCGCGACCAGGGAGCGCACGAGCGCCTGGGTGCGCTTGGTGAAGCGCCAGATCCGGAGGGCGCGCTCGTCGCCGTAGCGCCGCGCGGCCGCGACAAAGTTCTCGGCGACACCGGCGAGCAGGAAGCCGGCGTTCCGCCCGCTCGCGGCCTCGGCGACGCCGCGCGCCTCGAGCACGGCGACCTTCGCGCCGGCCGACGCGAGGAAATACGCGGTGGCCACGCCGGCGATCCCGGCACCGACGATCGCCACATCCGCCGTTACGTCGCGATCGAGCGGGGGATAGGACCGCGAAACTCCGTCGAGCCAGAGACTCATCGTCGCGGAGTGTTCCACGTCGCTGTTAGGCTGACAGTCTCTAGAGGTCGCACTGGCAGAGTTCGTTTGGGTGAGGGGATTGGGATGGGTCGCCGTTCGCTGACCGCTGTTGTCACTGTCGCGCTGCTCCTGGTCGGGATTCCACTGAGTCGTGCTGTCGCCGTATCGCCGGACGTCGTCATCAGTCAGGTCTACGGAGGCGGCGGCAACTCCGGCGCGACGCTCAAGAACGACTTCATCGAGCTCTACAACCGCGGCACGGCCGACGTCTCTCTAAGCGGCTGGTCCGTCCAATATGGCTCTGCGACCGGCACCACATGGGCCGTCACGGCGTTGTCCGGCACGATCGCCGCGGGCGGGTACTACCTGATCAAGGAAGCCGCAGGCGCAGGCGGCACGGTGGATCTGCCGACGCCGGATGCCACCGGATCCATCGCCATGGGCTCAACGGCGGGCAAGGTCGCCCTCGTGACCCAGACGACCGCGCTTACCTGCGCGGCTGATTGCGACAGTGCGGTCGGCGTCCGCGACTTCGTCGGGTATGGAGCAGCGAACGACTCCGAGACGAGTCCCGCGCCGACGCTCTCGAACACGACGGCCGCCTTGCGAGCCGCGGGCGGGGCGACGGACACCGACAACAACGCCGCGGATTTCACGGCGGGCTCGCCAAATCCGCGAAACAGTGGCGATCAGGCACCGCGGGTGAGTTCGACCACGCCGGCCGCCGGGGCCGCGGCCGTGGCACTCGACTCGAACGTCACCATCACGTTCTCCGAGGCCGTCTCGGTCGGTGCGTCGTGGTACACGATCAGCTGCTCAGTCTCTGGCTCGCATGCGGCGACCGCGTCCGGTGGCCCCACTGTCTTCACGCTCGACCCGACGACCGACTTCATGAGCAGTGAGACCTGCACCGTGACCGTGTTCGCCGCAGAGGTCGCAGACGCCGATGCGAACGATCCGCCGGACAACATGTCGGCGAACCACGTCTTCAGCTTCAGCACGATCGCACCGCCGACGGCGATCCGGGCGATCCAGGGCGCGGGTCACATCTCGCCGCTCGCGGGCACGCTCGTGCTCAACGTCCCCGGCATCGTCACGGCCCGGAGCGGGAACGGCTTCTGGATCCAGGACCCCAGCCCCGATACGGATCCCGCGACGTCTGAAGGCATCTTCGTCTTCACCGGATCCGCGCCGGCCGTCACGGTCGGCGACTCAGTGAGCGCGAAGGGTACGGTCACGGAGTTCCGCCCCGGCGGCTCCACGACGATCAACCTCACCACGACGGAGCTTGCGAACCCCGGCGTCGGCGTCACCGTCCTCTCGAGCGGCAACGCACTGCCGGCGACGACGGTCATCGGTGTCGACCGCACGCCGCCGACCGAGGTCATCGAGGACGACGCGACCGGCAGCGTCGAGACCAGCGGCGTCTTCGATCCGGCGACCGACGGCATCGACTTCTGGGAGAGCCTCGAGGGCATGCGTGTGCAGCTCAACGACGCGCGGGCCACCGGTCCGCGCAACAGCTTCGGTGAGATCTCGCTCGTCGTCGGCGATGCGGGCGTGCGCACGGCACGCGGCGGCATCGTGATCCGCCAGAACGACTTCAATCCCGAGCGGCTGATCATCGACGACGTGCTCAGGAGCACGCCGTCGGCGAACACGGGGGACACGCTCGCGGGCGCGACGATCGGTGTGCTCGACTACTCGTTCGGCAACTTCAAGCTGCTCGTCACGCAGGTGGGCAGCGTGGTGTCCGCCGGGATCGCACGCGAATCGACGACCGCGGCGGCCCCGGGCCAGCTCGCGATGGCGACGTTCAACGTCGAGAACCTCGACCCGTCCGACGGCGCGGCGAAGTTCGACGCGCTCGCCGCGA
>DATEDV010000280.1:0-4125 GCA_035281485.1 Candidatus Limnocylindria bacterium
GAACGACGGCGGCCTTCACGGGAGGCTTTCCTCCCTCCTCGCCTCTTGGCGACGGCGTGGATCGTACACAACGCGCGGGCGTGCCCCGCCGAGGATCCCCCCAACATGGCCAAGATCCCACGTTCGGTGAGATATGCTGGCATACCATGAAGCGAACCACCGTGAAACTGCCGGATGAGCTCGACGCGCGGCTCCGTCACGAGGCAGAACGTCGCGGCACGACGGTCTCGGATATCACGCGACAGGCCGTCGAGTCACACCTCGGTGGCGGACGGCGGCGCCTGATGGCAGCGAAGGCCGGCCGCAGTGGTCGCAGTGACACCGCCAGGCGCATCGAGCAGATCCTCCGGCAGGCGGCACGTCGATCGCGCTGATCGTCGACGCCGGACCGCTCTACGCCTATGTCGACGAAGACGACCACGACCATGAGGAGTGCCTATCTCTACTTGAGAGGCACACGGGACCCCTTCTTGTGCCGCAGCTCGTGGTGGCCGAGGTTGCCTATCTCCTCCAGACGCGGCTCGGTCCGGAGGCCGAGGTCCGATTCCTCGGGGACATCGCGGCCGGGAACCTCATCCCCGAGGCCGTCCATGCGAGGGACTGGATCCGGATCGCCGAGCTTGTCGCGCGCTATCGAGGGCTGCCGCTGGGGACGGTCGACGCGTCGGTCGTGGCCGCTGCCGAGCGGCTAGATGTAACGCAGATCGCGACGCTGGATCGCAGGCACTTCACGGTCGTGCGCCCAGCGCACACGGCAGCGTTCGAGATCCTTCCTTAGCTCGGGGGGAGGCACTCGGCTCAGGCGGGGAGGAACTCGCCCATGCGGGATGGCACGCCCTTCTTCCGCAGCTCAGCCTGGTAGATCTCGCGGATACGCGGGTCCTCGTCCTCGTATTCGATCTGACGCCCGCCCTCCTTCACGCTGACATCCATACCGGTGAACGTCTTGCGCTTGTCGGCGAGCGTCGGGTAGCGCAGTCCGCCGAATGCGACCGCGAGATAGCGCGCGGGCTGCGCGCTGGTGTTGAAGTGCTGGTGGTAGAGCATGTCGGTCGGGGCGAAGACCGAGCCGTGCCTCCAGTCGAAGCGCCGCAGCTCGGTCTCGCCCTCGTACCAGTAGAGGCTGTAGCCCTCGCCGGTCACCGCGAACACGTGGAAGTCCGACCCGTGCCGGTGTCCCTTCTTGTACGTCCCGACTGGCATCTCCGAGATGTGCGCGTGCATCGTTCCGTCGGCGAGCACGAACATGATGTTGCTGCCGCCCGCGCCGCGCGCCTGCCACGTCTCGAGCTTGAACGTGCGGATGTCCGGCACGAAGTTCGTCTCCCACATGTGCCGCCCGGGGCGGACCGGCAGGAACGTCCCCTCGCCGCGGAAGTGTTCAGGACGTCCGAAGCGTCCGGGGAACGTCGCCGGGTTGCTCCAGATGAAGTCCTGGTCGCGGAAGACGTTCATCACCAGCGGCAGGTTCGTCGTGGAGACGAAGCGCGCCGGCTCGCGTCCGCTGCCGTTGTAATGCCGGTACGCCGCGTTCAGCGGCAGCGCGAAGAGGCTTCCGGTGCCCCACTCGAACGAGCGCTCCTCGCCGTCGAGCTCGACTGTGGTGCTCCCGCGCCCCGCGAGCACGTACACGACCTCTTCGAAGAGATGGCGCTGTGGCGCGCTCTGCCCCCCGGGCGCGATCTCGCAGACGTACATGTTCACGAAGTCGCCGCGGCCGTGGGCGTGCGCGTACGCACCGCGCGCGTCCATCCGCGCCCACGGCGCGAGGTCGAGCGACAGGAGATCGAACCCGAAGTCTTCGTACAGCGGGACGCCTTCGCCGCGCACCCACTCCAGATACGGATCGAGCAGGAACGGCGCTTGCGAGCCGGGCTCGGTCATGGCCCAATGGTATTACCATTCGCCCATCTGATCCGGAGGACGCGCCACAGATTGGAGGGCCCACATGGCCACCGCGCAGGCTGATCTCGCGCGCACGAAGACTCAGCTGACGGATCCGCGCGACGCGAAGCCCGCCGACAAGGAGGCGCTGCGCTCGCTCCCCGCGACGATCGAGTGGCTGCGACGCGAGGGCCTGCTGATGGAGACCGACGTCGAGGTCGACGGTGATCTGCAGCTCACCGGCATCCAGAAGCACTTCGACGGGAGCTATCCGATCCTGTTCAACAACGTGAAGGGGTACCCGCATGCGCGGGCCATCACGAACCTCTTCGCGAACATGGACATCGTCGACAAGATGTTCGGTTACGAGAACGCGACGGACCGCACGCGCAAGCTCGCGCACTCGCTCACGCACCCGATCAAGAACGAGGTCATCCCGCAGGAGGAGGCGCCCTGCCAGGAAGAGGTCATCACCGGCGACGTCGACGTGAACAAATTCATCATGGCGATCCGCCACACGCACCTCGAGGGCGAGATCACCATCGGCAGCGGTAACAGCGTCGTCGTCGGGAAGTACTTCTGGGGCGGCAGCCACATCGGCTACAACCGCATGAACTTCCGCTGGGGGAACGTCGGGACGTTCCAGTCCTCACCGGGCTCGCACATGTGGCAGATCATCACCCAGCACTACAAGGACGATCAGCCGATCCCGCTGACGGTGTGCTTCGGCCTTCCGGTCGCGTCCACGCTCCTTGCCGGCGGTGGCTTCGACTACGTCGTGCTGCCGCGAGGCGGCGACGAGCTCGGCGCGGCGGGCGCGGTGCAGGGCTTCCCGACGCGCCTGGTGAAGGCGCGCACGGTCGATGCGTACGCGGTCGCGGACTCCGAGTACGTGCTCGAGGGCTATCTGCATGCGCGCGACAAGCGCTACGAGACGAAGGAGGCGGAGGACGCCGACACGCAGGGCCGCTTCCACTTCCACCCGGAATGGGCCGGGTACATGGGCAAGGCGTACCGCACGCAGACGTTCCACGTCACCGCGGTCACGATGCGCAAGCGCTCCAAGCGCCCGTACATCTACCCGATGGGCGTGCACATGTACGACTGCAACAACATCGACACGACGGTGCGTGAGGCAGCGTTCTACGAGCTCTGCGATCGCATCCAGCCGGGTCTCATCCACGACGTGAACATCCCGTTCCCCATGACCGACTGGGCCGGCTGCATCCTCCAGGTGAAGAAGCGCCTCAAGACCGACGACGGCTGGGTGCGCAACTTCATCGCCGCGTCGATGGCGACGAGCGCGGGTCTGCGTCTGTGCATCGCGGTCGACAGCGACGTCGACATCTACAGCATGGACGACATCATCTGGGCACTCACGACGCGCGTGAATCCGAACCAGGACCTGCTCAAGCCGGTCCCGGGCGGCGCGGGCCAGACCTTCATCCCGTCGGAGCGCGTCACCGCGGGCAGCGCCGAGTGGACGGGCATGAACATCCGCTTCGAGGGCGGCATCGGCATCGACGCGACGGTCCCGTACGGCCTCGAGAAGGACTTCATGCGGCCCGTGTATCCGATCGACCGCGTCGATCCCGCGAACTGGTTCGATGCCGAGCAGATCGCGAAGGGCAAGGCGCTGATGAAGACGCAGTCCTGGGCGGAGGTCCTCGCCAGGACGGGCCGCTAGCGCGGCATGACCGCGCTGCTCGACGGCCTGCGCGTCATCGAGATCGCCGGCGACGACGTCTGGGGGGCGTCGGCCGCGGGACACGCCGCGCGCATCCTCGCGGACCTCGGCGCCGACGTCGTCAAGGTCGAGCCGCCGACCGGCGATCCGGTGCGTGCGGTCCCGCCGTTCCTCGACCAGCGGGCGGGACCGGACCGCGGTCTGCTGTGGATCGCGCTGAACGCGAACAAGCGCGGTGTACGTATCGATCTGCCGCGCGAACGCGAACGCCTGCGCGTGCTCCTCTCGACCGCCGACGTGCTGATCCAGGCGCGCGAGGTCGTCGACGCCGCCACGGCCGCGGCGTGGTCGCCGGCGCTGGTCGTCGTGACGGTGACGCCGTACGGGCTCAGCGGTCCGCTCGCCGGCGCGCCCGCGTCGGACCTCGAGGTGACCGCAGCGAGCGGCGCGCTCGCGCTCGCCGGCGAACCGGGCCGCGCTCCCGTGCGCACGACGCTCGCGCAGTCGCCGTTCTGGAGCGGGATGTACGCCGCGATGGGATCGCTCTTCGCGCT
>DATEDV010000281.1:0-16759 GCA_035281485.1 Candidatus Limnocylindria bacterium
GGCGGCGAAGGTCTTGATCGCGTCGACGATGGCCTTGTGCTCCTCCGCGAGCACGCGCGCCGCGAGCGTGGGGACGTCGTCGTCCGGCTCCACGCGCACCCGCCGCTGAACGATCACCTCGCCGAGGTCGATCGTGTCCGGGTGCACGCGATGGACGGTCACACCGGTCTCCTTGGCGCCCGCCGCGAGGACCGCCGCGTGCACGCGGTCGCCATACATCCCCTTGCCGCCGAAGAGCGGCAGGAGCGCGGGATGCACGTTGATGATCGGCGTCGCGCCGAGGCGCAGGAAGTACTCGGGGCCGAGGATGTGATCGAAGCCCGCATGCACCGCCAGCTTCGCGCCCGCGCGCATGATGGCGTCGGCCATCGCGGCCTGCGCCGTGGAGCGCGAGCCGTAGGCCGCGACGGTGAAGGCGGCGTGCGGCACGCCGGCGCGCGCGGCGCGGATCAGCGCGGGCACGCCGTCGCGGTTCGACGCGACATAGACGACGCGCGCCGCGACGCTCCCGTTCGCGCACGCGTCGAGGATCGCCTGCAGGTTCGTGCCGCGGCCCGAGACGAGAACGGCGATCGGCAGCGTCACGCCCAGCGCACGCGTCGCGGCCCATTCGCCGCTTCGACACGGCCGATGAGTCGGGCGCTCGGCACGACGCGCAGCGCGGTGGCGGCCTGGTCGGGCGGGACCATGACGACGAGCCCGATGCCCATGTTCCAGGTGTCCCACTGCTCGGTCTCGGGAACGGTGCCCAGCTCCGCGAGCACACGGAAGATCGCGGGCACCTCCCAGGCGCCGCGGTCGATGGCCGCGCCCAGTCCCTCCGGCAGCGCGCGCGGCAGGTTGCCCTCCCAGCCGCCGCCGGTGATGTGCGCGATCGAGCGCACGTGCGTCGACGAGCGCAGCGCGCGGAACTCCGCCAGGTAGCTGGTGTGCGGCGCGAGCAGCGCGTCGCCGAGCGTGCCGCCGCCCAGTCCGGGATGCGGCGCGGTGAGCGCCTCCTTCGCGTCGCGTCCCTGCGCACCGGCGACGCGCGCGGCGATGGCGCGCGCGAGCGTGTAGCCGTTGGTGTGGAGACCGCTCGACGGCAGTCCGATGCACGCGTCGCCGTCGCGCACGGCATCGGGCCGCAGCACGGCCTCGCGCGCGACCATCCCGACGAGGAAGCCCGCGAGGTCGTACGCGCCGGGGGCGTACATGCCGGGCATCTCGGCGGTCTCGCCGCCGAGGAGCGCGCAGCCGTGTGCGGCGCACGCGTCGGCCATCGCGCCGACGACGCGCGCGAACACCGCCGGATCGATCCGCGACGTGGAGAAGTAGTCGAGGAAGAACAGCGGCTCCGCGCCCATCGCCATCGCGTCGTTCACGCAGTGATGGACGAGATCGGTGCCCACCACCTCGTGGCGATCGAGGAGGCGCGCGATCTCGAGCTTCGTGCCGACGCCGTCGGTCGTGGCGACGAGCACGCGGTCCGCGCCCGGTGAGGCGAACAGGCCGCCGAACGCGCCGATGTCGCCGATGACCTCCGGCCGCTTGGTGCGCGCGATGCGCTCGCGGACCTGGGCGAGCGACTTCTCGGCCCGTGTGGGGTCGACGCCGGTCCCGCGGTACGTGAGCTGCGTCACGCCGACCTCGTCTCCACCGCGCTCTTCTCCTCCAGCACGCTCTTCTCGAGCTCGAGCTGGACGGGCACGAGGTAGTCGCCGGTGAAGCACGCGGTGCAGTGCTCATCGGGCGTGCCGCCGGTGGCGCGCACCATGCCCTCGAGCGAGAGATAGCCGAGCGTGTCCGCGCCGATGTGCCGGCGGATGCCCTCGACGTCCAGCCGCGCGCCGATGAGCTCGCTGCGACGGGCCATGTCGACTCCGAAGAAGCACTGATGCTGGATCGGCGGCGAGCAGATCCGCATGTGCACCTCCTTCGCTCCGTGCCGGCGCAGCAGGTCGACGATCGGACCGCTCGTGTTGCCGCGGACGATCGAGTCATCGACGACGACGATCCGCTTGCCTTCGAGGACGTCGGACAGCGCGTTGTACTTCAGCGCCACGTTGTGCCGACGCAGCTCGTCGGAGGGCTGGATGAACGTCCGTCCGATGTAGCGGTTCTTGATGAGCCCCTCGTGGAACGGGATGCCGCTCCGGCGCGCGTAGCCGACGGCCGCCGGGATCGCGCTGTCCGGGACGGGGATCACGGCGTCGGCATCGGCGGGGTGCTCGTCGGCGAGGATCTCGCCCATCCGCTCGCGCGTCGCGTAGACCGACACGCCGGCGAGCCGGCTCGACGCCGACGCGAGATACACGTGCTCGAAGATGCACAGCCCGCGTCGCGACCGCGACGCGAGGTCGGCGATGGGCACCGGACCGCGGTCGTCGATACGCAGGACCTCCCCCGGCGCCACATCGCGCACGAACGTCGCGCCGATCGTGTCGAAGGCGCACGTCTCGCTGGCGACCAGCCACGACCCGCCCTTTCGTCCGAGGCTCAGCGGCCGGACCCCCAGGGGGTCGCGGATCGCGTAGAGCGCCGTCGGCGTCAGGAGCACCAGCGACCAGGCGCCCGCGAGCGACGGCAGGGCGCTGGCGATGCGCTCGTCCCACGACTGACCGGTCCCGTGGGCGATGGTCTGCGCCACGACCTCGGTGTCCGACGACGTGACGAAGCGGACGCCCTCGGCCGCGAGCGTGTCGCGCATCTCGCGCGCGTTTATGCAGTTCCCGTTGTGTCCGATCGCCATCTCCCCCAGACCTTCCGCGCGCACGGTGAAGGGCTGCGCGTTCTGGATCTTCGAGGCGCCGGTCGTCGAGTAGCGCGTGTGGCCCATCGCCGCGCGGCCGCTGAGAACGCCGAGGTCCGGCTCGCTGAAGACCTGTCCGACCAGACCCATGCGGCGCACGACACGAAGATCGCGGCCATCGGTCGCGGCGATGCCGGCCGATTCCTGCCCGCGGTGCTGGAGCGCGTACAGCGAGAAGAACATGAGACGAGCGGCCTCCGCCGGATCGGCGCCGGCCTGCTCCCGCGGGCTCCAGATCCCACACACACCGCACACCGCTAGCCCGTCACCTCCCCCCTCACGACACTCTGCCCAACGCCCGCGCGAGGCCGCCGCTATGCGCGTCGATCAGCGACGCGACCGGCGTCCCAAGCACGGGCGCGATCTCGAGCAGATCGCCGCCGATCGTGCCGAGCGTCCACACGGGCACGTCGTGCTGTGACGCGAGCGCGCGCACCTGCGCCTCCGAGGATGGACTCAGCACGAGAACGACGCCGGACGGACCCTCGCCGAACAGCGCGACGCGCCGGTCGATCCCGCGGACCGCTGGGAGCACGACCTTCATGCCGATCCGATCGCGGAGCGCGAGCTCCGCGAGCGCGACGCCCAGGCCGCCCTCGGCCCGGTCGTGCGCGGCGCGCACGAGACCCGCGCGGTGCGCCGCGAGCACGAATCGCTGCAGTCGCGACTCGAGGCCGAGGTCCATCGCCACCGGACCTTCATGGACGTCGATCTGCGCGCCGTACGCCGACGCGCCGATCGAGACCTGCGCGCTGCCCGCGAGCATCACGACGTCGCCCCGGCGTCCGGTGGTCACTGGGATATGCGCCGTCACGTCGTCCAGATGTCCGACCGCTCCGATGACCGCTGTCGGCCAGATATCGGCGCCTCTGGTCGCGTTGTACAGCGAGACGTTGCCTGAGACGACCGGCACCCCGAGCGCGTCGCACGCGGCTCGGATCCCGTCGATCGTGCGTTCCAGCTGCCACGCGCCCTCCGGCCGCTCGGGATTGCCGAGGTTGAGGCAGTCGGTGATGGCGAGCGGCTGCGCCCCCACGCACACGAGATTGCGCAGGGCTTCGGCGACGGCGGACGCGGCGCCGACGAACGGATCCAGGGCGGCGACGCGCGGCTGGGCGTCGATGGCGATCGCGACGCCGTCCCTCCGTCCTTTAATACGGAGCAGCGCGGCGTCCGCCCCGGGGCCGAGGACGGTGTCGGTACCGACCATCTGGTCGTACGTCCGGTAAATGACGGCTCGCGACGCCACCGCCGGCGATGCGAGCAGCTCGAGCAGCTCGAGTCCGATCTTGTGTAACGGTGCATCGGCCCGAGAGGCGGCGCTGCCGACGTTGCCTCGGGGTGCCTCGGCAGCGGCGACGTTGCCTCGGTCGGGGCCAGCGTCTCTCCTCGGGGTGCCCCCTTCCTTGTCGTGCTCTCCTTCTATGTCTGCGCGGGGGGCCACACCCTCGTCGAGACGCTCGGCCCCTCCCTCGACCTCGCCGCTGCCTCGTTCGTTCTCTTTCTCGACCTCGGCAGCGCCGCCGCCTCGTTCGTTCTCGTGCTCGGCAGCGCCGCCGCTTCGCGGGTCCTTCGCCCACTTACTGATGTCGTACTCGGGTGCTTCGTCTGCGAGCAGCGCCGGCGGCAGCGACGCGACCACCTCATCGCCGCTCAGGATGGTCAGTACCTTGTCTTGGGTGACCTCGCCGATGCGGACGCCGTGCAGCTCCCACTGGCGGAAGATGCGTTCGACGTCGGACTCGCGGCCGGGTCGTGCGACCACGAGCATCCGCTCCTGCGATTCGCTGAGCATCACTTCGTAGGGCGACATGCCCTTCGCGCGACGCGGGACGCTGTCGACGTCGATCCGCATGCCCACGCCACTGCGCGCGGCCACCTCGCTCGATGCGCAGGTGAGCCCGGCCGCACCGAGGTCCTGCACCGCCTCCACCGCGCCCGACTCCACCAGCTCGAGCGTCGCCTCCATGAGCAGCTTCTCGAGGAACGGGTTCCCGACCTGGACCGACGGGCGCTTCTCGTCGCTGCCCGTCCCGAGCTCGAAGCTCGCGAGCAGCGACGCCCCGGCGATCCCGTCGCGGCCGGTGTCGGACCCGACCAGGTAGACGGCGCTGCCCGGCCTCGCGGTGTTCGCGCGCGAAAGGCGGTCGCGCGGCACGAGGCCGACGCACATCGCGTTCACGAGCGGGTTCTCGAGATAGCACGGCTCGAACGAGACGTGACCGCCGACGTCGGGGATCCCGACGCAGTTCCCGTAGTACGAGATGCCGCCGACCACACCGGAAAGAAGACGCCGCGCACGTGGCGCGGTCGGCGGACCGAAGAAGAGCGCGTTGAGCACGGCGACCGGCCGCGCGCCCATCGCGAAGACGTCGCGCAGGATCCCACCGACGCCCGTGGCCGCGCCCTGATACGGCTCGACGGCCGACGGGTGGTTGTGGCTCTCGACCTTGAACGCGCACAGCAGCCCGTCGCCGAGGTCCACGGCGCCGGCGTTCTCCCCGGGTCCGAGCGCGACGCGGGCGCCCTTTGTGGGAAGCGTGCGCAGCAGCTTCTTCGAGTGCTTGTACGCGCAGTGCTCGCTCCACATCGCCCCGAACATCGCCCATTCGAGCGCGATGGGCTCGCGGCCCAGGAGCGTGCGCACGCGTGCGCCCTCGAAGGGTGTGAGACCGACCTCCGACAGGAGATCCAACTTAGGCTTCGCCGTCTCCGTCCCCGTGAGTGTCGGGGACGAGCTCATGCCGCCGAATCGGCTCCGATGAAGCGCTCGATCTGCTCGGCGAAGGCCAGCAGATCGGGAACGCGCGTCTGCACCTGTGTGTACACCTCGTCGATGTCCGTCTGCTCTCGATCATACGCGAGCAGGTTGCGCAGGTTCGCGAGGTGCTCGAGGCGATAGGCGAGCTGCTTGTCGATGATCCCGTGCTTGCCGATCGCGTCGAGGATGTCGTGATACGCCTCGGGCTTCGGCAGCGCGAGCGCCATCACGAGGTACGCGCCGGTCCCGAAGAGGAGCTCGACGGCCTGCTGCAGGTACCACTGCGCGAGCCCGTACAGCTTCGGATCCGAGCGGAACTTCGTGCGCTCGATCGGACGGAGATCCGAGAGCAGCTGCGTGTACTCACGCAGCCGCGCGAGCCGCGCGAACACGTATTCGGCGTCGATCGCGAATCGCTCGCCCTTGGTCCGCTCGGCCAGCGCCTTGGTCTGGATGTCGTCGTACTTCTGGAACTCGAGGTACTCCATGACCGCGCGCGCCTCCCACTGAACGCGGCGCTTGTGGTCGCGCTGGAAGAGGAGGCTCCAGCTCCGGATGACCTGAGCGCGCTGAAGGAGGGAGGCCTGATTGAGGATGACCACGTCGAGGCCCTCGGTCTCGAGCGTCTTGGAGAGCTCGCTGACGAAGTAGACCTGGTAGTCGAAGAACTCGTTCGCGCGCACCTTGTCGAGGAGGAGCAGGCCGACGCTGTGGTCGATGAAGGCACCGGCCAGCTTGCGCGCCGCGGGGGTGCCCTGGCCGTAGGCAGCGTCTACCGGGCTCGTCTGGAAGAGCGTCTGGAGCCGGGCCTGCTTTTCGAAAAGGTCCATCTCTGTACCTATCTATATATGGCAACCGGCGTGCCCGCTAGAGCGGAGGCCAGATTGGCGAGCACCCGATACCCGTCGGTACCCCCAAGGAGGGCCTCCGAGCACCGTTCCGGGTGCGGCATGAGCCCCACGACGTTGCGGCCCTCATTGCAGACCCCGGCGATATTCGCGGTGGAGCCGTTGGGATTGGCGGCCGGCGTCGCGGCCCCGCGCTCGTCGGTGTAGCGGAAGACCACCAGTCCGCGCGCCTCGACATCGGCGAGCGTTCGGTCGTCCGCGACCCAGCATCCCTCGCCGTGCGCGATCGGCATCCGCACGACCTGCCCGCGCAGACCGCGCGTCCACGGCGTCTGCTCGGTCTCCACGCGCATGTGCACCCAGTCGCAGCGGAACTCGAGGCCGCGGTTGCGCACGAGCGCGCCGGGCAGCAGCCCCGCCTCGCAGAGGATCTGGAACCCGTTGCACGAACCGAGGACCGGCTTTCCCGCGTCGGCGAAGCGCCGGAGCTCGCGTGTCGCCGGGGAGATCTTCGCGATCGCGCCGGCGCGCACGTAGTCGCCGTACGTGAACCCGCCCGGAATGATGGCCGCGTCGAATCCGGCGAGGTCGGCGTTCTCGTGCCAGAGGATCTCGCTCTCGACGCCGGGCACCAGTGAGAGCGCGTGTTTGAAGTCGCGCTCGCTCCACGTGCCTGGGTAGCGGAGGATCGCGACGCGCGTCATGCCGGCACTCCCGGGATGAGCGTGGACTCGTACAGCTCGATCACCGGATTCGCGAGAAGCTCCCGGCCCATTAGGTGCACGGCATCCTCCGCAGAACGCTGGTCGTCCGCTTCGAATGTCACCACTATCTCCTTGCCGGTGCGGACCTCGGAGACGGTCAACCCCAGCGAACGCAGTGCGCCGCGAATCGCTTCTCCCTGCGGATCTCGCACTTCGGCCTTTGGGAACACGCGGATCGTCGCGGTGAAGCTGGGCATCAGTCACGCTCCCGAGGACGAGCGATCAACGGCCGTACACGATGTCGTCGATCTCGTCGGCTGGGACTGGATCGAACGAGCCAGCGCCGGCCAACCCCCAGATCGGGTCTTCCTCGAGGGGCGGCAGGAGCTGCCGCCAGAGTGACTCACGCACCAAATCCGCCTGCGAGCGACCAGTCCGCGCCGAGGCCTGCTGAAGTCGAGCGGCCAAGTCCTCGTCGATCAGGACCCGCAGACGTTTCATGATCTGAGCATGCACCACTTGTCGCCGGACGAGTGCGTCATCCGAACCACTCCTCACCCGTGAGCTTCCCGTAACACTCGCGGTAGCGCAGGCTCGTTCCCGCGACGACGTCCGGCGGCAGCTCCGGCCCGGGGGGCTCCTTGTTCCAGCCGCTCGCGACCAGGAAGTCGCGCACGTACTGCTTGTCGTATGACGGCGGCGAGCTGCCCGGCCGGTACGTCGCGGCGTCCCAGTAACGCGACGAGTCGGGTGTGAGCGCCTCGTCGATGAGCGTGAGCTTGCCGTCGTAGAAGCCGAACTCGAACTTCGTGTCCGCGAGGATGAGGCCGCGACCGAGCGCGTACGCGTGCGCCTTGCGATAGAGCTCGAGCGTCGTCTCCTCGAGCTGCTTCGCGAGCTCGCTGCCGACCATCGCCGACAGCTGAGCGCGCGAGATGTTGACGTCGTGACCGGTCACCGCCTTCGTCGCCGGCGTGAACATCGGCTCGTCGAGGCGCTGAGACTCCGCGAGCCCCTTCGGCAGCGCCTCGCTGGCGACCGTCCCGAGCGCCTTGTACTCCGTCCACGCCGATCCGGAGATGTAGCCGCGCGCGACGCATTCGATGTCGATGCGCTCGCATCGCTTGACCAGCACCGCACGCCCGTCGAGCTCGTCCACCTCGCGGAACACCGCCGGGAGGTCGTCGAGGTTCGTGGAGACGAGGTGGTTCGGGACGATGCGCTCCGTGCGACCGAACCAGAAGCTCGAGATCTCGGTCAGGACGCGTCCCTTGTCGGGGATCGGCGTGGGCAGCACGACGTCGAACGCGGACAGCCGGTCGCTCGCGACGATGACGAGCCGGTCCCCTCCCGCCTCGTACACGTCGCGCACCTTGCCGCGCCGGAACAGCGTCGCGCCCGGCACGTCACTCTGCATCAAGGTCTTCATTCCGGCAGCACTCCCTTCAGCCGCTCGCGCCAGGTCGCCGCGACGTCGCGCGCGACCTCGGCGGCGACCCCGCGATACTCCTCCGGCCGTTCGAGGATGCGGCGCTCCTCGGGCGACAGCTTGGTCAGGTAGTCGCGCAGGTCCGCTTCCTGCGCGACGACCTCGAGCACCGAGCGCGACGTGCGATCGGCCTCGAGCGTGAGACGGCGTACCGCCTCGTGGGCGTCCGGATGACCGTACTTCGCGAGCAGCACGTAGAGCGGTTCCGCGACGATGGCGCCGCGCGACAGCGCGAGGTTCGCCTTGAGTCGGTCGCGGTCAACGCGGATGCCCTCCAGCGAGCCTGCCATGCGGCGGGCCGCGTACGCGGTCGCCGCGACGAGCTCGCCCAGGAAGCGCTGCGACGCGGAGTTCGTGAGGTCGCGCTGGTGCTCGCTGATCTGGTCGAGATACGTCGTCATCACGCGCGGCACGAACGCCTTCCAGATCGACTTGACGTTCTCGAACGACACGGGGTTTCGCTTGTGCGGCATCGTCGACGAGCCGACCTGGTCGGCGGCGAACGACTCGGCGACCTCGCCGATCTCGCTGCGCTGCAGCTGCCGCATGTCGTCCGCCAGATTCGCGAGGACGCCGAGCGTCGTCACGCAGGCGTGGGCGAGATCGGCCCAGCCCTCCGCTTCGACGATCTGGCTCGACGTCGAGCGCCGCTCCAGGCCGAGCGAGCCGAGAAAACGCTCCTCCAGCGCGCGGGGGTCGGCCGTCAGCAGGCCGAGCGCGCTGTACGCACCGACCGCGCCGGAGAGCTTGCCCGGCAGGCGCTTCGCGAAGTACTGCAGGCGACCGATGCGGTCGCCCAGACGCGAGACGTACGCGGCCATCGTGAACCCGAAGGTGATCGGCTCGGCGTGGCGGCCGTGCGTCCGTCCGATCTGCGGCGTGTCGGCCTCGGCTTCGGCGATCGCGATGCAGCGCGCGACCACGCCGCCGACCGCGGGCACCACCACGCGCTCGACGGCCTCGCGGTACCGCAGCGCGTTCGCGGTGTCCACGATGTCGTACGACGTGGCGCCCAGATGCACGAAGCGTCTGGCCTCCTCCGGCACCTGCGAGGCGATGACGTTCACGAGCGCGCGGACGTCGTGCCGCGTCTTCACCTCTTCGTCGGCGACCTCCTGCGGCGTCACGCGGTCCGCGGCGCGCGCGATCGCGTCGGCCGTCGCGCGGTCGCAGATCCCCACATCGGCCATCGCGAGGGCGAGCGCGCCCTCGACGCGCGCCTGATAGCGGATCACGGCCGCGGCGGAGAGGTGGGCCTGCAGATCCTTGGCGAGCTTTTGATCGCCGGCGAGGAAGCGGTGGTCGAGCGGGCTGATCGCGTCGAAGCGGTTCTGCATCAGGCCCGATCCATCGCAGGGGGAGAACCCCCTGCGACCCCCCTGCAATGCCGTTCGCTCTTCATCCTGCCAACACTTTTGCAGCCATGCCCTCGCGCATCATTCGCAGCCGGCCCGCGAGCTCCTCGTCTCCCGTCGCGAGGATCTCGGCCGCGAGGATCCCGGCGTTCGCGGCGCCCGCCTCCCCCACGGCCACTGTCGCGACGGGCACGCCGCGCGGCATCTGCACGGTGGAGAGGAGCGCGTCCAGGCCGCCGGCGATCGCGTTCGGAGAGACGAGCGGCACGCCGATCACCGGATTCGTGGTCAGCGCGGCGACCGCGCCCGCGAGATGCGCGGCTCCACCTGCGCCGCAGATGAACACCTTGACGCCGCGTCGCTCCGCCTCGGCGACCCACTCGCGCAGCGCGTCCGGCGTGCGGTGGGCGGAGAGCACCCGCATGTCGACCTCGACGCCGAGGCCACGCAGCGTGTCCACCGCATTCTTCATCACAGCCTCATCGGACGACGAGCCCATGAGCACGCTGACCTGTGTCATGCGACCGCTACCCCACCACGCGCGATGTCCGAACGATAGAACTTGCCGGTGAACGTCACGCGCTCGGCTCCCTGGTAGGCGAGGTCACGCGCTTCGGCGACGCTCGCTCCGCCCGCCACGATGTGCATGACGCGACCGCCCGTCGTGACGAAGCCGCCGGGCACCGCCGCGGTCGCGTGATGGAACGCGTACACGCCTTCGGGCAGACGATCGAGCCCCTCGATGCGATCGCCGGTGCGTGGCGATCCGGGATAGCCCTCCGCGCAGAGCACCACGTCGACGAACGCGCGCTGGCTGAAGCGCAGCGGATTCGCGGAGACATATTCCTGCAGCCGTCCCTCGCCGAGCGCGGCCATGAGCTTCGCGAAGTCGCCGCCGATGCGCGGCAGCGTCACCTCCGCCTCGGGATCGCCGAACCGCGAGTTGTACTCGAGCACCTTGAAACCGCTACGCGTTCGGATGAGGCCCGCGAAGATCACGCCGCGGTACGGTGTGCCGCGTTTCGCGAGCGCGCGGGCGATCGGCGTGATGAGCTCGTCGGCGACCCGCTGCGCGTCCTCGTCGGGCAGCACGGGTGTCGGCGATGACGCGCCCATGCCGCCGGTGTTCGGCCCCGTGTCGCCGTCCCCGACGCGCTTGTGATCGCGTGCCGGCGGCAGCGCGACGACGGTCTCGCCGTCGACGAGCGCCTGCAGCGACGCCTCGTCGCCCTCGAGGACCTCCTCGAAGAGGACACGGCCGCTGTTCGTCGGCGGTGTGCCGAGCGCCATGAGCGCTTCCTCGGTCGTCTTGCAGACGGTGACGCCCTTGCCGGACGCGAGGCCGTCGGCCTTCACGACGACCGGCGCCTTCCAGAGATTGCGGTCGAGCGCGTTGCGCGCGGCATCGGCCGTGGTGAACGTCTCCCAGCGCGGGGACGGGATCCCGGCCTCGGTCATGAGCTCTCGCGCGAAGGTCTTGCTCCACTCGATCCGCGCGGCCTCCTTCGACGGCGCGACGACCGCGATGCTCGCGCGCCGCAGGTGATCGCTGATGCCCGAGGCGATGAGGTCCTCCGGGCCGACGATCGCGAGGTCGATCGCCGACGCCGCCAGATGCTGCTGCAGCCGCGCGACGTCGCTCGGCTGGAAATCCAGCGCGCGCGCGAACAGCGCCACGCCGGCGTTGCCGGGCACGACGTCGATCGTCGCGACGCTGTCACAGCGCGCCAGGCGCCAGGCGATCGCGTACTCGCGACCTCCGCTTCCGAGGACGACGCAGTTAAGTCCGGGTGCGCCGACCGAGCGGCCAGGACTGCGCTGCTTGCGCTGCTCCTGGATGACCTGCTGCACCTTCTCGCCATGTCGCAGGTAGTTGCGGATCTGCTTCATGCGCTTCGGCTCACGGCCAAGGTCATTCCCACTCGATCGTCGCCGGCGGCTTCGACGACACGTCGTACACCACGCGGTTCACCGCCGGGATCTCGTTCACGATGCGCGCCGACGCGCGCGCGAGCACGTCGTACGGCAGGCGCGCCCAGTCCGCGGTCATGAAGTCTTCCGTCGTGACCGCACGCAGCGCGACGAGCGCGCCGTAGGTGCGGTAGTCGCCCATGACGCCCACGCTCCGCACGGGAGTAAGAACGGCAAAGGCCTGGGCGACGGTGCGATACAGATCCGCGGCCCGGAGCTCCTCGAGGAAGATCGCGTCCGCGGCGCGCAGCGTGTCGAGCGACGCTCGGTCGACCGCTCCAAGCACACGCACCGCCAGGCCCGGCCCCGGGAACGGATGCCGCCACAGGATGTCCTCGGGGATGCCGAGCTCCGCGCCGACGCGGCGGACCTCGTCCTTGAAGAGGCGGCGGAGCGGCTCCACGACCTGGAGGTCCATCACCTCGGGCAGACCGCCGACGTTGTGGTGCGTCTTGATGCGCGCGCTGGTCTTCGACTCGCGCGAGCGGGACTCGATCACGTCGGGATAGATCGTCCCCTGCACCAACAGCGCCTTTTCGTCACGCGCTCCGCCGCCGATGCCGATCTTCTTCGCCTGCGTCTCGAACTGCCGGATGAACTCCTCGCCGATGATCGCTCGTTTCGCCTCCGGGTCCTCGACGCCGGCGAGACGCTCGAGGAAGCGCTCCGCTGCGTCGACGTGCACCAGCCGCAGGCGCGGCCCGAACGTGGCGACGACCTCCTCGGCCTCGTTGCCTCGGAGCAGCCCGTGGTCGATGAAGACGCACGTGAGCCGATCGCCGATCGCCCGCGCGACGAGGGTCGCCGCGACGGCCGAGTCGACGCCGCCGGACAGGGCGCAGATCGCGTGACGGTCCCCGATCGTGCGACGCAGCTCCGCCACCGCCTCGTCGATGAACGCGGCCGGCGTCCAGTCGCCCTCACAGCCGCAGACGCGGTACAGGAAGTTGCGCAGCACCTCGGCGCCGCGCGGCGTGTGCATCACCTCCGGGTGGAACTGCACGCCGAAGCGCGCACGGCCGTCGCTCATCGCCGCGTTCGGCAGCCGTTCCGTGCGCGCAACGCTGTGGAAGCCCGGTGGGAGCCGCCGCACCGTGTCGCCGTGGCTCATCCAGGCACGCTCGTGATCCGAGAGACCCTCGAACAGGCCACCGGACTCGGAGATGTCGACCGTGGCCGGGCCGTACTCGCGCTTGCCCTCCGGCGCGACCTCGCCACCGAGCACATGCGCCATGAGGTGCATGCCGTAACAGATGCCGAGGGTCGGGAAGCGTCCGTCGAGGATGTCCGGAGCGATCTGGGGCGCATCCTTGTCGTACACGCTCGCGGGCCCACCGGACAGGATCACGCCCACGACGCCGCGCGCGGCGAGCTCGGCGGCGGTCACGTCGTGCGGAAAGATCTCGCAGTACACCCGCGACTCGCGCACGCGGCGCGCGATCAGCTGCGTGTACTGCGATCCGTAGTCGAGGATGGCTATGGTCGCCCGGCGCTGCTGGGCGGACTCCCCCTCCGTCCTTTGGAGGCGGCTGTCCGGCGCGCTCACCTATTGATTATCGCGTAGCAGGCCTTATGTCGCAGCCGATCTAGTCACGCAGCCGGCCGGCCGCGCGAAGCACCGCGAGCGCGTCGACCGTTACCCACTCGTTCATTCGCTTCCTGCTCGTCCCGCCCCAGTCGACGTAGTCCGCGTTCGACTCCATCGACCGCGGACGCACCGTGTAGTAGCGCTTCTCTGCGGGCCAGCCGCCGTCCGGCAGGCGGCGCTCCTCGAGCAGATCGAGCGCGTCCGCGCAGCGCGCGTCGCGCAGCTTGCCGATCCTCAACATGGCCTTGAGCCCGGCGAGAAAGTCGTAGTGCCAGTACAGCGGGTAATGCAGCGCCGTGAAGTCCGCGCGGATCACCTTGCCGTTCGACGCGCGCCTGAAGAGACGGCGGCGCAGGAAGACCTCCGAGGCCCGGTCCGCCGCTTTCGCGGCCGCCCTGTCGCCGCCGTGCTCGGCGTAGGCCGAGAGCCCGAGCATCGGCAGGAGCGTTTCCATGAACGAGGACGTGTCGGCCTCGGGATGACGGTCGCAGTTCCAGCCGCCGTCCGGCCACTGCCAGTGGAGGAGTCGCTCGGCCAGCGATGCCACGCGGTCATCGGCGATCCCGAGCGTGATCAACGAGTAGAGCGCGTTGCCCTGCTGCGATCCGCACCGGCGGTAGCGGCCGCGAATGAGCGGGACGCCGGAGCCGCGGTACGCCGCGGCTTCCGTGCGCGCCTCGAACTCGCGAAAGAAGGTCGGACCGAGCCAGAGCTCGAGCACGCGGTCGCGCATCGGTAGAAGCGACCGATCGCCGGCGGGATAGCCGATATCGGCGAGGCTCGCGAGCACCCAGTGCGGTCCCTGCCACTTGTAGTAGACCTGCCTCGCCGTGCCGGGCCGGCCGAGCTGCTCGCGACGTGAGAGCAGCGCCTTGACCCTCGGCGATCGGCGGATCTCTTCGCGGAGCGCGCGCACCGCCCTCGAACCACCGCTCTCTCCGAGAACGTGCACGCGAGTCTTCCAGCGGATCGATGGCTCCTCGGAGCGCAGCAGCCGGTCGACGATCGGCGACGTGCTCATCGCAGTGGCCGAGACTACCGCGCGTTGCCTGCCCGCATCACAGCCGCACGCCCCGCTCCGGAACGCGCGGCGGTCGCGGAGTAGCCTTGCGTGCGACGAATCAGGGGAGGAAGCACATGGAACCCAAGCTCGGTGACCTCGTGCACTTCGAGATCAACGCGTCCGACCCGCAGAGGGCCAAGAAGTTCTACAGCAACCTCTTCGGATGGAAGTTTCAGGATTCCAACATCCCGGGCGTCGAGTACTACGTGATCGACGGTGCCACTCCCGGCGGTGCGATCAATCCGAACACGGATCCCTCGAGCGCGAAGAAGCCGACGGTGTACTTCAACACCAACGACATCGACGCAACGCTCAAGAAGATCCGCGACGGGGGCGGGACGGCCGAGAACAAGCAACCGATCCCGGGTCAGGGGTGGTTCGCGGCCTGCACGGACACGGAAGGCAACTCGTTCTCGCTCTTCCAGAACGACCCGAGCGTATCGATGGAGACGATGGCCCAGTTCCAGGAGTCGCACCGCTAACGGCGTTATCCGGCCGGAGCGGTCGCGGCCTCAGCCCGCGGTCCGCTCCGGTCGCCGAGCGCTGAGCGGGATCGTCACGACGAAGCGCGTGCCGCCGTCATCCGGGAACTCGGCGCGTATCTCACCGCCGTGCAGCTGCACGATCTGGCGGCTGATGTAGAGGCCAAGACCCAGCCCGCCCTGCTGACCGCTATGCGCCTGGTAGAACTGCTCGAAGATCTGGCCGCGCCGCTCGGGTGGGATGCCAAGTCCGTGGTCACGGACCGACAGCTCCAGCGAGCGGCCGACGCTGCGCAGGACGACTTCGATCGCGCCGCCGTCGGGGCTGTACTTGATCGCGTTCTGTACGAGGTTCGTGACCACCTGCTCCACGCGCAGCGGATCGACCTCGGCTTCGAGCGATGGCGGATTGATGAACGTGATCTCGTGCGATGTGCTGAGGAGCCGCGCGTTGTCGACTATGTCGTCGACGATCGGAACGAGGTCCGTCGGCGCGGGCTCGATGATGAGCTTGCCCGATTGCAGCCGCGAGAGATCGAGGAGCTGGCTGATGAGCTGCGCCATCGTCGTCGACTGGCGCACGATCGTCCTGAGCGAGCGCGCGAGCGGGCCGCGGTCGCTGTCCGCCTGCCGCTCGAGGACGCGCAGCGCGAACTGCGCTCGGCCGAGCATCGACGTGATCGGTGTGCGGAGCTCGTGCGCCGCGATGGCGAGGAACTGGTCGCGCAGGCGCAGTGCCTCTTCGATCTTGCGCTGCGCGTGGACCTGCTCGGTGGTCTCCGTCGCGTGTGCGAGCAGCAGGCCGCCCTCGTACCCGCGCAGTGCCTGGCAGATGAAACTGAAGTGGCGCTCCGTCGGCCAGCGCGGGCTCACAAGCCCGATCTCGCGTCGCAGCACCGTCTTCTCTCCCCTGCGGATCTGCTCGAGGTCGGGGAGCACCTGCTCGGCGAGCTCCGGGACGACGGTCGCGAACGGCTTGCCGATCGCCGCGAAGGTGACGTCGAACAGCCGCTGTGCCACCGGGTTCATGATCTCGACGCGATGGTCGTCTCCGGCGAGCAGCCACAGGGCCGCCGGTAGATTCGTGAACATCTCGCGCAGGCGGTTCCGGTCACGGTCGGCCTGGGCGCGCGCGGCCTGTTCGCGGATGAGCTGCTCGCGCGCCTCCGCGGCCTTGAACTGCTCGGTGACGTCGAAGCCGACGCCCTGCAGGAAGAGCAGCTCGCCGTTCGCGTCTCGGACGAGCTTCGCGGCGGCGTTGACCCAGACCGTCTCACCGCTCTTGGTGAAGACGCGGAACACCTCGCGGAACGGCCTGCCGGTGAGACACGTCGCCGCGAAGTTGCGGCTCACGCGCTCACGGTCGGCCGGATGCGTCTGCCGGTACCAGATCACGGGGTCGTCAAGCCACTCCGACTGAGTGAAGCCGAGCAAGCTCTCGATCTGCGGGCTGACGTACATCTCGTTCCGCCCACCGCTCAGCTTCGCGAGGAACGTCACCGCCGGGATCTGCTCGATGAGGCCGCGGTAGCGTGCTTCGGCGAGCTCGAGCTGTTCGGCTCCGCCCCCCGCCTCGATGGTCGTCGCGCCGCGGGGCAGCGGCACACGGTCGCCGTCACCGTCACTGCCGATCTCCAGACGCGCGCCGGACTGCGCGAGCTCCGCGAGAGCGGCGAGTGCCTCGTGGATGGCCTTAGGAAAGTGGCT